>JBKJQU010000467.1:0-35821 GCA_046594995.1 Aestuariivirga sp. | reverse complement strand
CGTCCTTCGTCGACTGCCGCAATGCCGCTCCGGGGTTGGGGATCGTCATTGCAATTGGCATCTGGCTCATGTTGTTGCAGGTCAGCGCTTCGCTCGGCGGTGGATATGTCGCGGGCCGCCTGCGCCGCCGTATCAACGATGCGCAAAAGCACGAAGTCGAGATGCGGGATGGCATGCACGGCCTGATTGTCTGGGCCATCGGAGTGCTGCTGGGTGCATTGCTGGCGGGATTCATAGCTGCCATCGGCACCATGAGTGCCGCAACACTAGGTTCAGGCCCAGCATCAAACCCGCAAACTTCAAATATGGCAGACCACTACGTTGACCGTCTCTTGCGTCCGGTCGCAGCTGCTGCGCCGGCCGAGGGCGCAGCCACACCGCCCGCATCTTCGATTAACGGCGATCAACGTGGAATTGCGGCTGATGTCCGCGCCGAGTTTGGGCGGCTTCTGTCTTCCAACAGTGTGACAACGGCGGCTTCAGAAGACCGCACGTATCTGGTCCAGCAGATGATGGAGCGTACTACACTGAACGAGCAACAGGCGACTGAACGTCTCGATGCAACGATTGTGGCTATGAAAGCGCAGTCTGATCAATTACGCCGCCTGGCAGTATTAATGGGATTTCTTGCGGCTGTGTCGCTTCTGATCTCTGCGGTGGCCGGCTGGTGGGCGGCAACGAAGGGTGGAGACCATCGCGACCGGGCTGTCGATCACGGCCGCTTCGTAACCTGGCGCAAGGCCGCAAAGCCGGTTCGGCAAAGGTCCGCTGATGCGGGCCTTTTTATGTTGGCAAAGAAAGTGGCCAGAAGATCGGAACCATCACGATGGCGATTGCATAAATCAGGAATGTCAGTGGAAATCCGACCTTCACGAAATCCATGAAGCGATACTTGCCCGGCCCATAGACCATGAGGCTCGAAGGCTCCAGCGGCGTGAGGTATGAACAACTCGCCGCAATGGCAATCATCATTGCGAAGCTCCTTGGGTTAAGTCCCAGCTGACGCGCCGTCTCGAAGGCAATTGGCACCACGACAATTGCCGCTGCCTGGTTGGACATGGGTTGGGTCAGTGCGACGGTCAGCAGGAAGAAGCAGCTGAGAATTATATGCGGGCTCGCATCGCCGACTACCTCGATCAGCTTTGCAGCAAGATATTGGCCAGCTCCGCTTGTCTCCATCGCGGCACCGAGTGAGAGCAGGGACCCAATCAGGATCAGCACTTTCCACTCGATCCGACGATAGGCCTCTTCTGGCGAGATGCAACGTGTTAGCATCATGAGGAAGGCGCCTCCCACCGCGCCAACCGGCATCGACACGAAGTTGAAGGTTATTGCCGCCAGTGCCGCGGCGAAGATACCAACCGCCAGGGCCGCGTGCCTGGTGTTAAGCCGCTCGTCTAATACGCCACCAAATATGTTGAACAGGTTGCCCCGTTCTAGCGCCTTCACGTTCTCGGGCGTTCCCTGCAGCAGGAGCACATCGCCCAGCCGCATGCGAATCTGGCTCAATCGACCCGGCAACGTGGATCCAACCCTGTTGAGGCCGAGCACCTTCAGGCCGTAGCGCTCGTAAAAATCTGCACTTCGGAGCGTTTGCCCGATCAGTGGTGAATCAGGCAACAGCACACCTTCGACGATTGCCGTATCGTCCTTTTCCTTGTCTTCCCCCTCCAGATGCACATCCGCCTTGATGTCAATGCCGCTAATATCCTTTATCCGGATCAGGTCGCGCCGGCGTCCGGCGACAACGATCACATCACCTGCTTCGAGCGTCGCAGTCGCCTTGTTCGGCAGCGATTTTCCGTCACGGATGAGCCGTGTTACCTCGAAGCCGGACTGGCCAACAGGTGACTCTGCCAGCATGAAGCCGATCAGCGGAGAATCTGCAGGCACCAGCAAGTCGGCAGTATAGCTGCGGTTCCCCACTTCTTCCTGTGCGCCCTGTTGCGTCTTCCTGTTGGGCATCAGCCGAATCCCAATTGTCAGCATGTAGATGATGCCGGCAACAGCGATGGGAACGCCTGCCGGCGCAAGTTCAAACATGCCCATGGGCTGCTGACCGTTACGGACCATCAATTCACTTATTACGATATTGGTGGAAGTACTGATCAGCGTCACCGAACTCGTCAGGATCGAAGCAAATGCCAATGGCAGCAGCAGTTGCGAAGGGTTCACGTTGTTGCGCAGCGCCAGCCCCAACACGACAGGCACAAAGAAGGCCGTCGCAGCGGTATTGCTGATAAAGGCGGAGAGTACCGAAACCGAAACCATGATGACAGCCAGCAGAACGGAAGGCCTGTTGCCGACGTGGGTTAGAATCCACTGACCGACGGAGTCGACAATGCCGGTATGGGAGAGAGCAGCCGTCATGATGAAGAAACCCAGGATCATGATGACCGTGCCGCTGCCGAAGCCAGCAAATGCCTGATCGCTCGGCACCAGTCCGGTGGCTACCACCGCGAGCAATACACCGAGTGCCACCACATCCGCCGATATCCTGTCCCACGAGAACATGATCACAGCCGCGATCAGTATCGCAAGACACGTCACGATGTCGGTCGTCATTTCCATGGTGTTATCCCCCAGTGGCTCAAGGCCGTTTGGCTCAAGGCGAATTGCAGCACAACGGCGAGCTTCCGCAGCGGGTTCCCGATAGTCGCTGCGCGGCACGGAACTGCGCCACTCGCTGCGCGTTCGGCGGGCAGCGCTTGCCATGGCAGCAGCAGGACGAAGCCGTGAAAAGCACAGCGGCTTCATGCCAATGTTACTGTCCAGCGACTGACGGACTTACTGGGACCGATGCTGACCCGACATAGCCTAACGGAACAAATAACGAAGGGTCCAGTTATATACCGAACTTGAAACCAGGAGTAAAACCTATGGCGACAGTATCCCAAGGCCGGTCACGCAGCCGGGCACGGAGCGACAGCGGACGTGACGGGCCGGCATTGCTTGACGATGTATTGAATATGGCAGGAAGCCTTGCCGCCAGCCGCAAGGAATATGCAGCAGCGCAGCTTGAAAGCCTGGCGGAATCCGTTCGCCAGTTCACCGATGTCATGCCAGAAATTCCCACGATGAGAGCTTACGCGGAATCTGCCGCTGAAAGTCTCGATGAATTGGCCAGTTACGTTACCGATAGCGATCTTTCCGAAATGTTCGCCGATGCACGCGACTTCACCCGTCGCCATCCGCTTGCCACTCTGGGCGGCAGCATTGCCGCGGGTCTCGTCATCTCACAGCTCGTACAGGCGCGCACGTCTTCCATGCGGTCTGCATCTTCTGGCAAAACGCCGCGTTCGACTTCTAGGCGCGGCCGCCGCTCGCCCGCACCCGCTGCGATGGATGGGCAAGTCGACTAAAACCCCTCGATACTTTTCCCCGGGCAGTGTCTCCCTCCCCCCATAGACTGCCTGTACCTTGAAGGCCCCGCATGTGATGGGGCCTTCTTTTTATAAGCATGACGTGTCGAACTGCCGCGCTCAAACGCAGCGGAACTTATCAGGAGATGCAGCGTTGTTTTTCGGAACTGCAATTGGATTATCGATCTCATTTGCCGGATATCGGCAGCAATCGAGAGATGGCCCCCAGATGCTCAAGAGCGTAATGGATACCGAAACAGCACCGCGTCCAGAAATCACCAAGCTGATAGAACGTCTGCAATCCGATGGCCGCAGGTGGGCGCGAGCTGAAACTGCACTGGCTAAGGCCGAGTTGGGTGAGCTAAAGGGTCAGGCCATTCGCTTCGCGATTTCAGCGACTGTCGCCTTCGCTGCCACATTCTGCGCGCTGGTAGCATTCTCCCAGGCTGGCGTTGCATTCCTTACACCATATGTCGATAGTGTTGGCTTGGCGGCCCTGATTGTAGGCGCCGTTCTGATGCTGCTTGTTGTGATCAGCGTCCTTGTCATGCGCAGCGCGCTGTCATGGAGCACCGAGAGTATCTTCTTACGGTGGTTCACCCGCCGGTCCAGCGCGAGGACCTGAGAGATGACATCGAAACAGGAAGCCTTGGCCGAAGTACATGCGAGCCGGGCCGAACTTGAAAAGACCTTAGGCAATTTCCGGGACCGGGTCAGCCCGCCTCAGCTCGCCGAGGATCTGATGAACTTGCTTGATCCTGATCTGACATTGCTCGGCCGCATTAAATCGGGTGTGCAGCAGAACAAGCTTTTGAGTCTTGCCGTCCTGGCAGGAGCAGGCTGGCTGGTGGGAGCTCCCCGCCGCAGCACCAGCGAACCCCGAAAAATGCGGGAGGCTGATACAAAACTACCACGTACAATTTTGAAGGAGAATAACAATGACAGCCGAAAAAACAGCGGAAACCAATGGCCAGTCTCCGAACCAGACGCAGCCAAAGAGCAGGGCGCGAAAAGCCGTGTCACGCAAGGGCGCAGCAAAACGCAAGACGGCAGCGGCATCCCGCCGCGGAGTGAGCAGCAGCGCGAGCCCCCGGTCGTCGAAGAACGCATCGAAGAGCGCCTCAGCGAGGACGCGCGGCACTAGCAAGAAGTCTGCTGCCAGCAGCGGTTATGCCGGCGCGGCGACAAGGCTCTTGTCACGTGGCAAGCGTGCAGCAGGCAATGCCTATGAATGGGCCGCAGAAGGTGCTGGCCGGGCTCTGCCCTTGGCCGCACGCCGCATGCCGGACCAGCGCATGGTGCAGAAGCTCGCCGATGAGCGGCCCTATATGCTGGGCGCTTTGGGCCTTGGCATCGGCGCGATGATCGGCTTGATGTTGCCAAGCCCTATTGGCCGCATGTCGTCCCCAGCCGGCCAGTCGACTGGCCGCAGCCGCAGCCGTCGATAACTTCCGGCATCGTCTAGAATGCAAGCCCGTGTGGAGAGACATCTCCACACGGGCTTTTTGATGCGTAGCTTCTGGTCCGGGACGGTAATCTGGCCGTACTAGAAACAAGTCATGGATCCGTAACCTCAAATTGATCTGTGAATGTGCAATGTGCTAGGAGTGGCACGGCAGTGAAACACACATCTGGCGGCAATGGATAAACCACCTGCTACAAATAACGACGGCAAGTCTCTGCCCGTGTCGAACCGCATTCGCGAGCGCATCGAAGCCGCGAAGAAGCGCTTTCATGCAAACGACAATATTGCTGCGTTCCTCGAGCCTGGCGAAATGGAACTGCTCCTTGAAGAGGTTGCAGACAAGATGCAAGGTGTGCTCGAAAGCTTGGTCATTGACATCAGAAATGATCATAACACACAAGACACCGCTCGGCGTGTTGCCAAGATGTATCTGAACGAGGTATTCCGGGGCCGCTATGTCACCCAGCCTCCGGTCACCGAATTTCCCAACGCCGAGTATCTGAACGAGCTCATGATCGTCGGTCCGATAACGGTGCGAAGTGCCTGCAGCCACCACTTCTGCCCCATCATGGGCCGCCTCTGGATCGGCATCCTTCCCAATGAGCATTCCAATCTCATTGGCTTGTCGAAGTATTCCCGCCTCGCCGAATGGATTATGAGCCGTCCGCAGATTCAGGAGGAAGCCATTACGCAGGTTGCCGATCTGCTGATGAATAAGGTGGCGCCCGATGGCCTCGCCGTGGTGATGGAGGCTGATCACTTCTGCATGCACTGGCGCGGTGTTAAAGATACTGCCACCAAGATGGTGAACAGTGTCATGCGCGGCTCCTTCCTCAAGAACCCTTCGCTCCGCCGCGAATTCCTGTCACTCGTGAATCTCAAGGATTGAGACTGAAATGATTGTCCGCTGTGTATATGCCAGCCGTGCTGCCACTGTATTGTCGCCTTCGATGATCGAAGACATTCTGGAAAAATCGCGAGTCAACAACCCTGCGAATGGCATCACTGGCATTCTGTGTTATTCGGGCGATATCTTCATCCAGGTTCTTGAGGGCGGGCGCGACGAGGTTTGCGAGCTCTATAACGCAATTGTTCGAGACCAGCGCCACACGCAGGTTCGCCTTCTCGCCTATGAGGAAATCCAGGAACGGAAGTTCTGCAACTGGACCATGGGCCATGTCGATCTCTCGAAGCTCAATCCTGGGCTTCTCTTGAAATATCATGAGAAGCCCGTGCTCAATCCCTTCACTTCATCCGGTCATGCGACGCTGTCGCTACTCGACGAGCTGGTCAACACCGCGTCGATCTCCAGCCGGTCTATCTGAGCGCCGGTTGGCAGATATCGCAGATGAAAACCCTACGGCTTCCCATAGCGAACTTCCGGATTCCACCGGCACATGTAGGGCATGCGTGCTTGTTGAAAATATTGACTCGCTCGCCATAACGGCTGCGCGAGTTCTTGACGCCATCGACCGTAATGATGGAATTGGCCTTCACTCCGATCTTCAGCAGATGCACAGCGTCCGCCCATAGCTTGTCGAAAGTCTCGCGCGAGATCTGATTGCCCGGCGTATCCGGACTGACCTTTTGCCGCCAGAGTATTTCGCTGCGGTAGATATTGCCGACACCTGCCATCACGGATTGGTCCATCATCAGCAAACCGATTGGCGCCTTGCTTCTTGAAATTCGCGCCCATGCCCGTCCGGGGTCGGCGTCATCGCGCAACACGTCTGGACCGATACGCAAGATCAGACTTGTGAGGTCGGTGCCTCCAAGCACCTCGCAGGTATTAGGCCCGTTGATATCGACACAATGAGTGTTGCTGATCATCCTCACGCGCACTGCGCCCTTGGGTTCGGCGGCGGGAAGCTTCTGAGTCTTGAAAACGCCGAATAGTCCAAGATGGATATGGAGCGCAGCATCGCCGAGATGATAGAGCAGGTGCTTTCCATAGGCATCAATTGCAGTGCACTGCGCTCCATCAAGTCGTGCCGCGCCTTCAAGGAAGCGCCCTTGCGGCGACGACACAACGACAGTCTGCCCCACCAGCATCGGCCGCTGGTCAAGTGCCGCGCGATGTATCGTGTGTCCTTCCGGCATGGTCAGTCTCCTTCGGCGGGAAAGAAACAAAAACTAAAGTCCGGCCGCAAGCGCAATGATGCCGCTGCCGGAAGGTCATGCTCTATTCATCCAGCCGAGCCCTTCTAACGTACCGGCTGCTGGCCGGTATTCGCAGCCTATGTATCCATCATATCCCAGCGAATCGAGATGATGGAAAATCCTTTGATCGTCTAGTTCGCCGGTGCCTGGCTCGTGCCGCTTCGGCACCGAGGCCACCTGCACGTGCCCCGTGACCGGCAGTAGCGCTTCAAGGCTCTTCAGCACGTCGCCATGCAGAATCTGGCGGTGATAGATATCGTACTGCAGCTTGAGGTTTGGCAGAGTCATCTCCGCGATCAGATCTGCCGCGAAACTGAAGTGATTGAGAAAATATCCCGGCATGTCGCGCCCGTTGATCGGCTCGATAAGGATATCGATCCCTAAAGGCCCTGTCATATCGCAAGCAAAGCGAATCGCATCTTTGTAGGCCGTCAGCGCCTTGGCGTCATCTCGGCTGCCATGCCCGCTCATCATGTGAAGCCGCTTCACGCCTGTTGCCTTTGCATAGGGAAGTGCCGTTTCAACAGAACGGCGGAAGTCCTGAACGCGATCCGGGTTCGATGCCAATCCACGCTCGCCCGCGTCCCAGTTGCCGGGTGGCAGGTTGAACAGGGCCTGGCTCAGCCCATGGCGGTACAGCTGCCCTGCAATGGCGTCTGCCGGGAAGGCATAGGGAAACAGATACTCGACAGTCTTGAACCCGGCATCCGCTGCTGCACCGAAGCGGTCGAGAAAATCCCATTCGTTAAACATCATCGAAAGATTGGCCGCGAATTTCGGCATGGCGTTTATTCCTTCTTCGCGGGCGGAAGCTCCAGCCCCGTCATCATCGCAATCATCCGCGCCACAGAAGCATCATCGTCGCGCTCCATGCCGGCAGCGGCCGTCATCAGGAACTGCTGAAGCGCTGTTGCAGCGATCGGCAAGGGGAATTTCTCCTGCCGTCCCATGTCGCTGACGATCCCTAAGTCCTTTGTAAAGATTTCAACCGCACTTCGCGGCGCATAATCGCCTTCGAGAATATGCGGTACACGGTTCTCGAACATCCATGAATTGCCGGCCGACGCGGTAATCACCTTGTAGACCTCATCGAGGTCGAGACCCAATCGCTTGGCGAATGTCACCGCCTCGCAGGCTGCTGCGATATGAACACCCGCGAGAAGCTGGTTCACCATCTTGAAAGACGCGCCGATTCCAGCCTTGTCGCCCAGTTCGTAGATCTTGGCGGCCATGGCATCGAGTGCGGGCCGTGCTTTCGAGAAGGCCTCTGGCGTGCCGGACGCCATGATGGTGAGTTGCCCCGATGCAGCTTTGGCCGCACCTCCGCTGATCGGTGCGTCGAGATAATGAAGCCCGGATGCCTCGGCCTTTGCCGCAAATCGCCGCGCATCATCGGGAGACATTGTCGCGGACGAGATGATCACACTGCCGCGCGGCATTGAGCCCGCCGCCCCATTCTCTCCGAACAACACCGCGTCTGTCTGTGCCGCGTTGACGACAACGGCCACGAGAATGTCGGACTCCGCCGCAACATTGGCAATGCTCGTTCCTGCTTCGCCGCCTGCAGCTTCAAGCTTGGCGATCGCCGATCCGTTGAGGTCGAAGCCTCGAACCGCCAGCCCCTTCCGTACCATCGAGTGTGCCATGCCAAGTCCCATCGACCCGAGCCCTATCACACCCACGCGTGTTTTCGCGCTGTCATTCATATTATGCCGTCTCCAATGCGGGAAGCCGAGCTTACCGCCGCATTGGGCGCCGCGTCGAGTGCCGTGCTGGATTCAAGCCCGATCCGCATGGCAGCTATCCGGAATTCGCCGTACTTGACACGGGAGGCTGTCCTCGTCAGATCGCATTGAAACCAAAGCAGAAAGCCCGCACATGACAAGTCATCCCGCATTCGCTCCATCCCGAGTAGCCGTCATCACAGGAGGTGCCAGCGGCATTGGTCTGTCCACTGCGGAGAGGCTCGCCGCCCTCGGCATGAAAATATGCATTACGGACGTGAACGAGGCCGCCCTTGAGTCTGCTGCCGCCTCGGTCCGCTTGCACGCCCGCAACGCAGGAGATGTCATCGCCATTCCAACAGATGTCAGCCGGATCGAGGAAGTCGAACGCCTGCGGGATCGCGTCTATGCGAATTTTGGCGAAGTCGCTTTTCTCATGAACAACGCTGGCACCGAAGGCGGCGGCCAGCTTTTCGGTGAACGCGCACGCTGGCTGAAGATCATCGATGTCAACCTGTGGGGCGTCATCAATGGCATTCAGGCCTTTGTACCGTGCATGCAGGAACAAGGAACACGTTGTGCTGTCGTTAACACCGGATCGAAGCAGGGCATTACCTGCCCTCCGGGTGACACCGCCTATAATGTCTCGAAGGCTGGCATAAAGGTTGTGACAGAAGCGCTCGCGCACGAGCTTCGCAACGTTGAAGATTGCCGCATCACGGCGCATCTCCTGATTCCGGGTTTCACATTCACGGGTTTCACCCGTGTGCACACGCAAACCAAGCCCGATGCCGCATGGAGTGCGGAACAGGTGACGGACTTCATGATGCAAAGAATGGTGGCAGGCGATTTCTACATCTTGTGTCCTGACAACAGCGTTACCCGCGAAATCGACGAACTTCGCATGCGCTGGGCAATGGATGACATCATCGAGAATCGTCCGCCACTATCGCGCTGGCATCCAGATTACAAGGATGCCTTCGCGGCCTTTCTTGACGCAAGTCTTTCCGGAAAAAGGAAGCGGGGCTCTTAACCGCAAAACCGGTGAGGGTTCGCGGCTTCGCGACTGGTTGTCAGTTGCATCAGCATGTCCGGTATCACCGCCGTGGTAAGGGCTTGGACAGTACCGGCACAGGGTACTGGCAAGGTGGTCCAGTTCATAGTCACTAATGGCGAAGTGAATTTCTTCCAGCATTCCAAACGCCTTGGTTTTGCCGGCTTGGTTGCTGTCTGGATCGGTGTCGAACACCGCTGCCGCAACGTGCGCTCAACACCAATGATGATAATCGTATCCTATTGAACTACCAGGCAAGATTGGAGCTGGAAAACACGGCCCGGATCGGAAAAACGGGTGTCATGACTCGGAACTTTGCACTGGAATGACTGAGCGTCTGTTTACCCGGAACAAACGGCAGCATGTGGCATTAGCCTAACTGTTACTGTGGAACTATTGCGAGCTTCGCAGATGGATAAGAAAAATTGCGGCAGCGTAGTTTCCTTTTCATTCCACACGTAACGCTGTTCAAATGCCCCGTCTGTGCACTGGTGAACGCTCATGCCGCCTCCCGTCGAGAATTCCGCTCTCATTGCAACACTGTTGAGCGGCAACAACTTGTTGTCGCATCTCAGGCCATCCGAGCTTGAACTGTTGCGTCCGCATCTGCGGTCGGTCCATGCGGAGTCGAACACGAGTCTATACGATCCAGGGCAGAGCGTGCAGACAGTATATTTTCCCTGCTACAGCACGTTGGTGTCATTTCTGGTATCCACCGAAGATGGCGGCGCAGTTGAATCACTGCTGGTCGGCCGGGAAGGGGCGGTAGGCGGCATCGTAAGCCAGGGAAGCCTTCCGGCGTTCTCAAAGATCGCGATCCAGAGCGGCGGTGACCTGCTTACGCTTCCCGTCAGTGTGCTTGACGAATGCAAGGAACGCTCGCGAACCATTGAAAACCTGTTTGCGCGCTATGCCGATTGTCTTATGGCGCAACTCTTTCAGTCTGCGGCGTGCAATGCTGCCCACAGCATTGAACAGCGCACTGCAAAGTGGATTGGCGCGGCGATCGAAAGGTCTGGCTCACGCGAAGTGCCACTCACGCAGGAACGGCTTGCCGGCATGCTGGGCGTGGGCCGCAGTTATATCAGCCGTGTCATCGGCACGTTCAAGGAAGATGGCACTTTGGCCGTCCGCCGGGGCCATTTGGTGGTTCGCGATGAGGCCCGCCTCAGGGCTCGCGCTTGTGGATGTCATGAAGCTGTCAAGGCACATTTTGAAAAGGTGTTGAAAGGCGTTTATCCCGCCGACAGCGATCGTACCTGAATTGGGATTTAAGAATGGCGGGCATTGGAGAGAACCCATGCCCGCCATTCTTAATGATAGCGATTATGGATTCGCAGCTGGAGGAGTGGCGGGCGCCGTTTCCGGAGCCGGGGGCGTTGTTGTGGTTGTCGTCCCGGTATCTGCAGGCGGAGTTGTCGTTGTGGTCGTCGTGCCTGTATCGGCCGGAGGCGTCGTCGTTGTGGTGCCCGTTTCGGCGGGCGGAGTTGTCGTCGTCGTAGTAGATGAGCCTGAAGTATCTGCAGGAGGCGTTGCGGGAACTGTCGTTGTCGGCTGTTCGACCGTCACATTTGTCGTGTCGCCACTGCGCATCCCGTAATACCAGATCGCAGCAATGGCTGCGAGCGCGATAATCGCACCCAGAATCCAGCCCGTGGCGGACGAAGAGTCTGGCCTCGGAGTTTTCTGATTGTAGTTGTTTTCGATATTGTCGGCCATCGTGTTTATCTCCTGGCGTCGTTGACAAGATTTGTGTTCGACGCTGCACCAACGCGGCTGGAGAGTGTTGGTTCCCTGTCTGTCAGTAGGATGGTCTGTCAGTCTGGTGTCGCACCGGTTCTACGAGGCGTAAGCACTCTGAGGGCCTGCGGATCAATGCGTACATCGATAGGTGAGTTCAACAGGGCCACTTCGCCGTCCAGCGTTGCCAGGATGGCATTGCTCTTGCCTCCGAAACGACGGCGCTTCTCCAGCCTCACATGCTGAGCAGTGTCCTCAATGACGTTCAGATTGTCACGCCAGCGGCCGCGGAGCATGTCCAACGCCAGCTTCATGAAAGCGAACTTCGACATGGGCTTCACAGCATAAAGCCCAAGCAGACCTTCATCGAGGCCACTATGTTTCATCCAGACGGAATTTTCATAACGGTTGTTGCTGATTACAAGGGCAGGGGCCTTCAACTCGACCGGCCTTCCATCAATTTCAGCCTTCAGCCGCAGTGATTGCGGCTTCAAGATTACTGAAAGCATCGCCCTGGCACCGGCCAGCATCTTGGTCAAACGCGAGCTATAGCCGAGTTTCTCGCGAACGCGCACCATGCGTGGCTGAATACCCAAGGACAGGTGGTGCAGAAAAACCCGCCCATCTACGCGACCAACGTCAATCATCCGCTGTTCCGCGTTGCCGAGTTGCGCAAGTGCCTGGGTCAGATCCGGGCCGATTTCCAGCGATTTCGCCATCAGATTCATCGTGCCCAGCGGAAGAATGCCAAGGGCAATGTTCTTTCCAGCCAGCTGACCGGCAATGCTGGTGATCGTGCCATCACCACCACCCGCAATCACCGATGAAACATCACCATCAGCAATAAGACCTTTTACGGCCTGTTCGATGTCTGCGCCATTGACAATGCGGAATTCAGTTTTCTGCGGCCATTTCGCCAGTTCTGTTTCAAGGAGTTGGCGCACAGCCTCAACGCCCATGCTCCTGACAGTGCCAGACTGGGCATTGATCAGCACAACCGCACGCCGTCCTTGGGGGGTGGCAATCTCGCTTGCCGTGGTGCTGCCAGTTGAAGCTGTCATCGCCCCTCGCATATCGTCATTGGTGTGTGAAGCTTCACTATGTGCTCTTTGGAACCAAGCCTCCCCACCCGCATTGCGGAAGTATATCAATCACAGGAGGATTTGATGGCAGGCATATTACTCTGGATTCTTGGTGTCCCGCTCACGGTGATCGTCCTGCTTTATCTGTTCTTCTGAAGGGACTGGTTTAACCGATGATAAGGGACCCGGTAGAGTACACCGGGTCTTTCTCATGAAATACTTGAAAGTTTACGCCGCCTTCTTTGACCGAAGATCGAAAAATAAAGCCTGCGCAATAAGCGCCTTCACCATTTCGGGCGAGAATGGCTTGGTTATAAGGAAAGCGGGCTCGGGACGCTCGCCCGTCAGCAGGCGTTCGGGAAAGGCAGTGATGAAAATCACCGGCACATCGAAGCTTGAAAGAATATCGTTCACCGCATCGATGCCCGAGCTTCCATCAGCGAGCTGAATATCAGACAGTACGAGCTGTGGCCGTTTCTCACGGGCAAGCTTCACGGCCTCCTTGTGAGTGCGTGCAATTCCAACCGAGCGGTGACCAAGTGATATGATCGTGTCCTCGATATCGAGAGCAATGAGCGGCTCGTCTTCAATGATCAGGATGTCGCTGACAATCATCTCTGAGATTTGCTGGTTGGCTTCCTCAAACAGTGATTCCACCTCGGAATCCTCGCGCTTGATGATCCGGCCAATATCGCCCCTTTCAAAACCCTCGACGGCAGACAACAAGAACACCTGGCGGGCTGGGCCGGGCAAATGCGCAAGCCTGCCCTGAACAGTTGCCTCCCAGCTCGGTTGGATTGTATCGCTGGCACCGTTGACAGGAAGTGAACCCCACAGGGTGCAAAGCGTTTGATAGAGCGTGATCTTGGGATTGTCGGATGTGGTCAGGATGGACGGATCGGCAATCAGACTCTCAAGAACGGCGGCAACATAGGCGTCGCCGCTGCCTTGGGTTCCGGTCAAGGCACGCGCAAAACGCCGCAAAAAGGGAAGGTGCGGCGCCACGGATGCAGATAAACTCATGAAATCATTGGCATGGCTTGACGCCACGGCCCTCCCTGCTAGATGATATATTGGAGTAACGCAAATCTTTGCCTTTAGTTCCACATTTTTTAATTCTTACGGAACAAAGATGAGCTGAATGCATTATGGACCAATAAACCGTTGCAAAGCAGCGGTCGGGGGCGCGCGAAATAACTATCATGAGCGATAAACAGGTGAAGAAGTCACGGGCCTCTAATGCCCAGCACGTGGTCAAGGAAGCCGTGAGTAGCAAGCTCAAGACTTACTATGACGATATTTCGCGGCAAGATGTGCCGCAACGTTTCCTCGATCTTCTTAAGGATCTCGACAAGGCTGACGAGCTTCAAGATTGACTCAGATGGAAAAGTTTTTAGTCCGACAGGCCGCGCGTCCGGTGATGAATGATCGTGAATTCAAGAACGATCTGATTGCCTTTATCCCGCCTTTGCGGGCTTTTGCAATTTCACTGACAGGGAAAGTTGATCGGGCAGACGATCTTGTGCAGGAAACCCTGCTCAAGGCATGGGCAAACCGGGCCAGTTTCGAACCTGGCACAAAGCTTAAGGCCTGGCTCTTCACTATTCTGCGCAATGAGTTCTATACAGTGTTCCGCAAGCGCAAGCGTGAGGTCGAGGATGCCGATGGCATCATCGCCGCCAATGTCGGCGTTCATCCCGCGCAGCACAGCTTTATGGATCTTAGCGACATGCAGGTGGCTCTCGGGCTGTTGCCCGTCGATCAGCGGGAAGCGCTTCTTCTGGTAAGTGCCAGCGATATGTCCTACGAGGAAGCTGCAATCATCTGCGGTGTTGCGGTGGGCACGATCAAAAGCCGCGTCAACCGCGCGCGTGTCAAGTTGGGTGAGATCCTGCACCTCAAGGAGGCATCTGAATTTGGTCCGGAACCTGGCGTCCAGGCTGCACTTGCCGTGCGTTCATCCGTAGATTGAACGGGGAGAACGCTCCGGAATTTTGCTGAGCAGCCGGCGGTCTATTTGCCGATAAGTTGTTCGAAAGCTTAGATTCTGGCGCATTTTTCGCATCGCAAGTGATTCCACTTGCTCGCCCAATGCCCTAAAGCGACAGCACGATGCTCCTCGGCTTTGGAGGAGTCACTGGCAATGCCATGGGAGGTGCTAAAATCATGTTCTGGGTTGCAATTTTTATCGGTATTGAATCGTTTTTATCGTAAGCACGATGCACAGGACCTGGGATATATTCCAAGCCCTGTGCTTAGCCGAAAGTGTAGAAACCTGTTACATTGACACCGTCTTGAAGACGGTCGTCACATTTTGGGTATTGGCAGCGTGATTGCCTGTTAGCTCAACCGCATTGACCTGTTGCCGTGCGGTGTTGGCCGCCACCATCGAAAGAAACGGCAATGCCGTGAACTGGCACAAAGTCAACACTAACACCACAAAGTAGCGCATAATCTTGTTCCTTTATCGGAAGAGATCTTGAGTCGCTGACTGATTCAGAGCGATTTTAGCCAGCTATCCACTTCACTGCGGGCACGATCCTTCTCAAAGCCATAGGAACTCTGCAGACGGCCTTCGAGTTCTTCCCGCCGACCTTCTATTACATCCAGATCGTCATCCGTGAGTTTACCCCACTGTGACTTGGCGTTGCCTTTAAAAATCTTCCAGTTACCTTCAATGCGATCCCAATCCATGCCGTGCTCTCCTGTTCTCAGAATTTGAAGTAGTGGATATAGGTATGTAACGGCTGGGATTCCGTGTAGTTCCGAAGGAATTGAACTTACACCCTGTGGAAAATATTCAAAAATAACCGTAGAATCATGATGTTGCGGCAGAAAACTCCGAAACGGCCTGCTCTGAAAACTTCACGTTTTCGGCATCAGGCGTGACGGGCGCAGGCAACATTGCCGCTGCATGTTCGGGATTGATCATGGTGCGCCCGTCCTCGGTATCACGCCACGCAAGACCAAGCACTCTAGCCTCCGGCAGGCGCATGCTGATGCGCTTCTCCAGGTAGGAATACTTCGCGGCAGAGGGAGCCTGAAGATAGCAGAGGCAGACGAACTGGGCACCTTTCGCTTGATCTTCCGGAAACTTGTCTGGCGTGATCGCTTCCTGCGGCAAAAGGCGGTGCGGAATATGTTTCAAACGCAAAAAGGCCGAAACAGACAAAGTTGCCGCAAAGTTCAGCGCTCCATGCGCGGAAATGAGAAGCACAGAAGACGCTGCATCTGATTTCGCGTCTGCAGCGGGCCACACATCATCCAGCAATTGCGAATATGTGCTGACGACCGAGATCTCACGGTCGGGGGGAAGCACTTTCCTGTCCTTGTCATGTTGCGCTAGCAGCAATCCCGGGATGACGACGTCGGTCAGGTACTTGCCGAGCTCGCCGGTTTCCCGATATGCGTCGGCCTGTTCGCCAGCTTCCACCGGATCACTGGCCAGCATACGCTGATAAAAAACATGATCGGGCGTCAAAACGGGTGTCGAACCCAGCAGTACCTCAAGAAATTCCAACGCCTCAATGTGCCGCCCCACGACCAGCAGCACGATGGTGATGGGCGTTGCCAGCACCAGTCCGAGAGGGCCCCACAATGCTGTCCAGAAAGCTGCAGCGGCGACGATTGCCACCGGCGAAAGCCCGGTAGACTTTCCGAAAAACAACGGTTCAAGAATCTGTCCGACGATCAGTTCAGTCGTCAGAACAACGCCAATGGTCGTCAAGGCCAGAGTCCAACCGTCGCCTGCGGCAACCGCAATGATGATCGGGAACACCGAGGCCAGGAACGTTCCCACGTAGGGTATGAAGCGCAGCACGGTCGTCAGCACACCCCACAAAATTGCGCCTGGCACACCGAGGAAGAACAACGCCGTGCCGATGAAAGCGCCAGTCATGGCATTGATCATCAACTGTGTGGCGAATAGCCTGCTCAGTCTGCTGCCGGCCTCGTCAAGCGCCGTGGTCGTCCGGTGAAGATCGCCTGTTCCCGCCAGCCTGATCAGTCGGTTCCGCAAGTCCTCGCGATAAATCAGAATGAACGTGACCATCAGAACCACGATGCCCAGCTGCGTCAGCGGATGGACAAGAATGCCAAGGATCGTGAACACCGAACTAAAGGGGCCAAAACCGGGCTCACGCACTTCAACGGGAATTGGCTTCGGCTCTGAAACAGCGCCAGGCTGCTTAATATCCGGAGACTGGAGTTCCGTGCGAAGATCCTCAAGAACGTCTGCAGCGCGCTCCAGCGTTCCTCCACCGGAGGTCATTGCCTTTAGGTTGTGTGCCTTTTCGCGCAGACTTGACTCATATGAGGGAAGATCAGCTGCCAGATTGGCAAGCGTAGATCCTACCACTACTGCAATCACCGATAGAATAGCGAACGCCGTCAGTACGGCACTGATCGCTGCCACTGCCTTGGGCAGTCTCAGACGTTGCAACATCGACACCAAAGGTGCCAGTAGGATCGACAGCAGCAGCGCAAGTGCCATCGGTATCAGGATCTCGCTGCCGAAATATAAGATGGCGCAGATCGCGAGGAAAATGGCGAGGCCGTTGACCAGGCCTTGCCCCGGTGCTGGGCCAAGACTCTGTTCGCGATAGACCACAGCTGGTAATGGCCTCATGAAAACCCCCACAATGACATTGAAAGCCGGTGCATCGCCGGTCCGGTACCCCGGATCGAGATGATGCGAACGGCGCATGACCTCGCGAACTGAATGCGGACAAAGCGATTTCGTTCCTCAGGGAGTGTGAGTTTGTCGAGCCTTTGGCGGTCCAGTTGCGCTTGGTATGCCGCATTATAAGAGTGGTAACAGCACAGAGCTTGCCGTACTGGTTGAGATGAGCGTGGAGGCGCGCGGCATATAGCCAATCAGTAGGGCACCACGGGCGATACGATGGCCATATGCAGTCTTGCTCGTTGCCGCCTCAGCCACATGATTAGGCGAAAGATAGATGTCACTCTTGCCGACTGTTTTGAAACAGGAAACCGGGCATCTTACGACTTGTGCAAGCGCCTCCAGCATCTCAGGTCTTCAGCAATTCGCGGGCAATAATGGTGCGCTGGATCTGGTTCCTGGCCTTATAAAGTTGCGTAATTTTAGCATCCCGGTAAAGCCGCTCCACCTCGAACCCCCGGTTATAACTAGAACCGCCAAAGACCTGTACCGCATTGGCAGTATGTGTCACGGCCACATCACCGGCAAAGCACTTGGCAATTGAGCAGTCCATCGTGGGGGAAAGACATTGAACCAAGGTCATTGCTGTACAATGAACGAGCGCGCGTGCGGCGGTAATGTCTAGTTTCATGTCTGCCAGCAGCCATTGCAATCCGTGGTTATCGGCAATCGGCCTGCCGAACTGCTTACGTCTCCTAGCGTAATCGACTGCCGCGTCCAGTCCAGTCTGTGCAATTCCCACCGACGGCGCGCCGATCCCGAGGCGCCCTTTGTCGAGTACGCTCATCCTGATGTGGAAGCCGCGGTTCATCTGGCCCAGAAGCGCATCCTCGCCGAGTTGTACATTGTCGAAATGGAGCGCCCCAACCTGCGAAGCCCGTTGACCCATCTTCCGCTCTTTCTTGCCGCGTAAAACGCCCGGCGTGTGGAGATCGACAATGAAGATCGACATGCCGCGATGGCCTGCTGCTGGACCGGTACGGGCCAGCACGAAACCGACGTTGGCTACCGGAACATTGTGTATCCATATCAGTTCCACCAGCCCGCACTGGTCGGCAACTGGCGCATAACCGCGCGAGAGTTGCTCCATCACCGGCGCATAGGACAGGGCATCGCAGCACCTAGCGGGTGGAGCTATCATCGTCAATCAAATCGAATTCCATCCACTGCTTGATCAGACAGAGCTTCTGCGGGAAGCACAGAGTCTCGGTATCACCCTCACGGCCTACAGCCCACTGGCGCGTGGCAAAGCCATGCAGCCAAAAGTCGTGCAAGACATTACTGCGCGGCTCGGCCGCCTCGCCTCCTAAGTCGTGCTGCGATGGATCACCCAGCAGGGCGTTGCTGCAATTCCCATGACCACGAAGCGAGAGAATGCCCTCTCGAACATCAACGCGTTGAATTTTGAATTATCGGACAAAGACATGGCAAATATTTCGGCATTGGGTACGCGCGCAGGCCGCACCATCAATCCGTCATGGATGAAGGGCCGCCGGGACTAAGATGCCGTTGCCAGCCGCTCTCCACAGACCTTCAGTATTTCATCCATGGGCCGCTTCCACCAGTCGTGGGAGGAAAATATTTCGACCTCCACAGGTCCGGCATAGCCGGTCTTTTCAACCATCGCGCGGATCTGTGGCACGTCGATCACGCCATCGCCCATCATCCCGCGATCATTCAGAACGTCCTTTGTGGGCAACAACCAGTCGCACACATGAAAGCCGAAGATACGGCGCGATTTGCCCGCCCGCGCAATGTCGCGGCCGAGGTTTGGGTCCCACCACAGGTGATAGACGTCAAGCAACGTGCCAAGCCACGGATCATCCGCACCGCCCTCAATGGCGTCACAGATGTCCAGTGCCTCTGACAGCAGCGACAAACAGGAACGATCTGCCGCATAAACCGGGTGGAGCGGCTCCAGCGCAATCTTCACGCCGCAAGCTTTGCCGTGCTCGACCAGCACAGCAGTAGCATCCGCCACCTGCGCGCGGGCGCCAGCGATATCCTTCGATCCTTCCGGAAGGCTTCCCACCACCATGACGAAGCAGGATGAACCGAGCATTGCCGCATCTTCGATGGCGCGACGGTTTGCTTCCACATTTGCTGCGAAACCATCCTGCGTTGTTGCTGGAATGTACGTGCTACGGCAATAGCCTGAGACCTTGAGGCCGGCCTCGCGGATGCGCCGCGAGATCGATGCGACATCCTTGCCTTCCACTTCTCTCCGCCATGGCGCAATGCCGCCAAATCCAGCAAGCGCCACCGCATCGATCACCTGTTCGATTGGAGCTTGAAAGCCCAACGTTGCGGTATTGATTGAGCAGAATTCAAGGTACTGGCCCAGATCGCGCATCAGACACCGTAGAGTGCCAGCATCTGATTCATTCGTCTTATCGCAAGTGCCGGGTCTGCCAGCAGCCCTGCCTGGTCCGCAAGCTTGAATATTTCGGTGAAGTAGGGCAGAGGCCGCATTGCCTGCGCGCCGCCCACCATGACGAAATGATCCTGATGCCCGTTCAGCCAGGCGAGGAACACGATGCCCGTCTTGTAATACTGCGTTGGCGAACGGAAGATCAGGCGCGATAGCGGCACGGTTGGAGCCATCAGCGCGTGATACTTTTTCATGTTGCCCTTGGCGAGTGCATCAAGCGCGGCCGAAGCTGCTGGTGCTATCGCATCGAATATGCCGAGCAGTGCGTGGGAAAACCCCTGATCGTCGCCGGCGATCAGGTCGGGATAGTTAAAATCGTCGCCCGTATACATCTTGACGTGCGCCGGCAGGCGCCGCCGCATCACCACTTCCTTGCTGTCATCGAGAAGCGAGATCTTGATGCCATCAATTTTCTGGGCGTTGGTGGCAATCACCTCAAGGCTTGTCTCCATCGCGGCCTCGAAGTCTTGCGTGCCCCAATAACCTTTCAGTGCCAGATCGAACATGTCACCCAGCCAGTGCAAGACTACCGGATGATCCGCCTCGGAAAGAACGCGGCCATAGACTTTCACATAATCGTCCGGCGATTTCCCAACCTGCACCAGCGCGCGGCTGGCCATCATGATGATGCGGCCATCGAGCTTCTGGATCGCATGCAACTGTTCAAGATAGGCGCGGATCACATCGTCCAGTGTGTGTGCCGCGCCGGCAGCCAGTTGGTCTGTACCGCAGCCCGAATAGATCAGGCCAGCGCGCTTGCCTGCGGATTTTAGCGAATGCCCGATCAGTTCCAGCGCGCGCGGCCAGTCGAGGCCTGTGCCGCGCTGAGATGTGTCCATAGCCTCCGCAATTCCAAAGCCGAGGTCGAGGAGATGCGAGCGGAAGGCCAGCGTCTTGTCCCAGTCGATGGCGGGCGAGCCTGAAGGATCGCTGTTCGACAACGGGTCGGCCACCACATGCGCTGCTGCGAAGGCCATACGGTTGAACTCACCGCATGGCTTTCTGATGTGCAACGGTTCTCCGGTAAGGAGATAGGTCTCGAACGTACCATCGGATTTCGGAAGCTTGATCTTCATAGGTCAGTACCTCACGGAGAGGAGGCCGCCATCGGCTTGGATGATCTGTCCACTTGTGTAGGGAAGAAGCCCGGTTGCCAGGGTCACTGCGATGCGCGCCACTTCCTCGGGCTTTCCCCAGCGCTTAATGACGGTCAGCCCGCTTTCAATCAGCGTATCGTATTTCGCTTTGGATGGCGCCGTCATGTCTGTTTCGATGAAGCCCGGCTGGATTTCATAGACGCCGATCCCATCATTCGACAGCCGTGCCGCGAAGAGCTTCGACACCATGGAGATGCCGGCTTTCGACACACAGTATTCGCCGCGCGCGATGGAGGGTGCAATGGCATTGGCGGAAGACACTGTCACGATCGAGCGATGCGCTTCGCTCTCAACCTTTAGCACCCGGCGGGAAAATTCCTGCGTCAGAAAGAACGTCCCCCGCGTGTTGACTTCAAGACAGCGGTCATAGCTCTCGGGCGTTACATTTAGCAGGTCTCCACGCACCATAACCGAGACGCCGGCATTGTTGACGAGCGTCGTCAACGGCCCGATGGCGGACTCTGCTTCATCCAGCATCCAACCGTGGTCTTCGATCTTCGAGATGTCGCCTGCGATGGCGGTACTCTTGCAGCCCAGCTTCTCGATCTCTTGAGCTGTACCGATCAAGTCTTCTGAAAGCGTGATGTCTGATACTGCGACATCGAAACCTTCGGCAGCAAGAGCCAGCGCAATCGCCTTGCCGATGCCGCGCCGGGCACCCGTCACCAGCGCTCTGCCATTCATCGCTGCTTCTCAACTTGCATCAGTGTCTCCGGCCGGCAGACGATCCGCAGCACGGCGTCAATGTTGAATTGGAGCCGCACAGCTTTTGCCTCTTCGCTCATCAGGTCGCGGCCATAGACGATGGCTCCGGTATGCCTGTTATTGAGGTAGTGAAATCCAAGACCGGCGAGCGCGATCAACACTTGAACCGCATCGAGGCCAGGCCTGAACACGCCTTTGGAAACACCGCGTTCCAGCAATGTTTCCATTCGCGCCACAAAGGGCTTGTTGATCGTGTCCATCACATCGGATTTCCGGATATGCCGCGCCTTGTGCAGGTTCTCGCTGTTTACCAGCGTGATGAACTCCGGATTTGCGACGTAGTATTCCCACGTGAATGTCATCAGCCGCTTTAGCGCGGTGATCGGCTCGTCCTGCTCGATCATCAACTCGGCTTCTGTGGCACGGAAAGCGCGATATGCATCTTCAAGTGTGCGCCGGAATAGTTCCTCCTTGTTGCCGAAGTAGTGGTAGAGCATCCGCTTGTTGATCTTCGCCTTCGCCGCAATATCGTCGACGCGCGCACCGCCAAGCCCTTTCCTTGCGAATTCGCTCTTTGCCGCCGCGAGAATGCGAAGCCTCGTTGCGTCAGGATCACGCGTCCGCGGTGCGGCGGCTGGCTTGGGCTTCTTCATGCCGGAACGGGCGCATCTTTCCGCAACAATCCCTTGTCCTTGAGGTCGGTCCAGAAGGCGGGTGGAATGGGATAGCTTATCCACGCCACGTTCTGGTCCATCTGTTCCACCGTGCGGGTGCCCGGCACATGGCTTGCGACAGCAGGATGCGCCAGAAGGAACTGCAGCGCCGCTGCGGCTAGTTGCACACCATGCGCTCTGCACACGGCTTCGATCTGCCGCACGCGCTCCATGATGTGTTCAGGGGCAGGCGAATAATTGTATTTCGCTCCCGGCACGGCGCCCGTTGCCAGGATGCCGCTGTTCAGCCCGCCGCCGATCACGATTGCAGCGCCACGCTGCTCGCACAACGGCATCAGCTCGTCGAGTGGTTCCTGCTCCAGAAGCGTATACCGCCCGGCCATCAGCAGGCAATCGAAGTCACCCGCCTTCATGAAGTCAAGCATCACGTCCCAGTTATTGACACCGACGCCGATGGCCTTGACGGCGCCTTGCTCCCGAAGCTTGACGAGCGCCGGGTAGGAGCCCTCCATCGCCTGCTTGAAATAGATCTTCTGTTGCGCTTCACCATGGGTAAACACATCTGCATCGTGGATGAAGAGGATGTCGATATGCTCAAGGCCCAGCCGCTGCAGCGAATCCTCGAAGCTCCGCATGGTGCCATCATAGGTGTAGTCGAAATGACAGACGTTCGGCAACGCATCGACCCAAGGTGCAAAATTGATGGATGACCGCCTCGCCGGTTTCAGAACGCGCCCCACCTTGCTCGATATCACGAAATCACCCCGCGTCTTCCAGCGCAGCGAGTGCCCGAGGCGGGCTTCCGAAAGGCCATGCCCATAATAAGGCGCCGTATCGAAATAGCGCATGCCGTGGTCCCATGCCCGCTGTACCATGGCTTCCGATACGTCTTCTGTGATCGGCCGCAGGAAGTTGCCGATGGGTGCTGCGCCAAACCCCATGTCGGTCACCCGAAAGTCGGCACGCCCGAACTTGCGCTTTGCGATAGCAGGCATAGGGCCACCTCCAGCTTGACATTCACCTGTCGCAGCATGATAACCAAGTGGTTACAAATGGCAAGCCTCCTTGCCTCTGGACAGTGCGGATTTCGCCTCTAGAATATGTTGTTCCCATACGGAGGCCCTGCGTGACCACCAGTTTCGACTACATCATTTCAGGTGCTGGAACGTCGGGCTGCGTGCTGGCCAGCCGCTTGACGGAAGATCCCGATGTGTCAGTCCTGCTGCTCGAAGCAGGCGGCCCGGATTCAAACTATCTCTTCCACTGGCCGGCCGGCTTCGCGAAGATGACGAAAGGGATAGCCTCCTGGGGATGGTCAACGGTTCCTCAGAAGCATATGAAGGATCGTGTGCTGTGGTACACGCAGGCGAAGGTCGTGGGCGGCGGTTCCACCATCAACGCGCAGGTCTATACGCGCGGCAATGCAGAGGACTATGACGGCTGGCGCGATGAAGGCGGCTGCGAAAGCTGGGGCTACCGCGACATTCTTCCTTACTTCAAGCGCGCCGAGGGAAACGAACGCTTCCATGATGATTATCACGGTACCGACGGGCCAATTGGTGTTACCATGCCCAAGAGCGCGCTGCCCATCTGCGATGCCTTTATTCGCGCCGCGCAGCAGGCCGGCATTCCCTACAACCCGGATTTCAACGGCCGCTATCAGCGTGGTGCTGGCTATTATCAGTTGACGCAGAAGAACGCGCGCCGTTCATCTGCCGCTACCGGCTTTCTCAATCCCGCAAGATCGCGCAGGAATCTCACGGTGATCTCTGGTGCCCTCGCCACCCGCATCATGGTGGAGAAGGGCAGGGCGGTGGGCCTGAAGGCGATTGTCAACGGCGAGACGAAGGAATATCGCTCCGAACGCGAAATCCTCATCACATCCGGCGCAATCGGCTCGCCGCGCCTGCTCATGCTGTCGGGCATCGGGCCTGCCGATCATCTGAAATCTGTGGGCGTCGATGTCGTGCATGATCTGCCGGGCGTAGGCTCCAACCTGCAGGATCACGTCGACATCTGCGTTCTCTCCGAATGCACCGGCGATCATTCCTATGATGGCTTGCAGAAGCCGCATCGGATGATGATGGCGGGCCTGCAGTATCTTCTGTTCAAGTCTGGTCCCGTTGTCTCATCGCTCTTCGAAACCGGCGCCTTCTGGTATGCCGATCCAGAGGCGCGCTCGCCCGATATCCAGTTCCATTTTGGTCAGGGTTCTGGAATCGAGGCCGGCATCGCCAAGCTCGACAATGCCGGCGTGACGTTGAACTCCGCCTTTTTGCGTCCACGCTCGCGCGGCACTGTGAGGCTGGCGACGGCAAACATCGCGGATGCACCCCTGATCGATCCGAACTTCTGGTCCGATCCTTACGATCTCCAGATCTCGTTGCGCGGCCTTGAATTGGCACGCGAGATCATGTCGCAGCCGGCGCTGAAACCTTTCGTCAAGCGTGAGGTGCTGCCGGGTGTGAACGATCCTGCAGAGCTATTCGAATATGCCTGTCGCATGGCGAAGACCGACCATCACCCCGTCGGCACCTGCAAGATGGGGCACGATTCGATGGCCGTCGTCGGCACCGACCTGAAGGTGCATGGCTTGGAAGGCCTGCGCGTCGGTGACAGTTCGATCATGCCCTTCATCAATTCTTCGAACACCAACGCGCCAACCACCATGATCGGCGAGAAGGCCTCCGATCTTATTGCCGGAAAGCCGCTGCTTCCGCCCGCGGTTCTGGAATGGGAGCGCAACGAGACAAAGCGCTACGCCGAAGCCTGATCATGACGAAGCCCTGCATTATCACTGTCGCTATCACCGGCTCCGTACCGCGGAAGGAGCACAACCCGGCTGTGCCCATCACCATCACGGAGCAGGTTGAATCGACCCATGCCGCTTTCGAGGCCGGAGCCACCATCGCGCATGTCCACGTGCGCAAAGACGATCAGACACCGACATCAGATCCTGATCGCTTCGCTGCGCTGTTGGAACGCTTGCGCAAGCACTGCCCTGACATGATCGTGCAGTTTTCCACCGGAGGGCGTTCCGGAAAGGGTTCGGAGCGCGGCGGCATGCTGCATCTGGGCGCCGACATGGCCTCGCTCTCGACGGGTTCCTGCAACTTTCCGACAATCATTTACGAGAACCACCCGGATCTGATCCGCGAACTGGCGCAGAAGATGCTCGACCACAACGTGAAGCCTGAAATCGAGGTCTTTGATCTTTCGATGCTTTATCAGGCACTGCGTCTTGCGGATGAGGGGCTCCTCAGAAAGCCGCTGCACGTGCAGTTCGTCATGGGTGTGAAGAACGCTATGCCCGTGATCCGCCAGGCTTTCGATTTCATGGTGGATGAGGTGACGAGGCTTTCACCGGAATCGACCTGGGTCGCGGCGGGGATCGGCAAGCATCAGCATGAAGTGAACCACTGGTGCCTCGAACGCGGTGGCCACTGCCGGACTGGGCTTGAAGACAATATTCGCTGGGACGAGACGCGCCTCGCGTCCTCCAACGCCGAACTCGTCAAGCGCGTTGCCGTTCTTTGCGGCACATACGGCCGCCATGCCGCCAGCCCTGCGGAGGCTCGGGCAATCCTCGGACTTGCATCGGCTTAAGCCTGTTCTTTTTGATTGCTCAATGCATAGAGGATGGCGGAACGCTTCAGGTGTATGACCAGCGCCTCTTCCGCCGCATCGGCATCGCCCTTTTCGATGGCCGCGATGATTTGCTCGTGCTCGCCGATGGTGAAGGTTTCCTTGCCGCTCCAGAACAGCAATTCAACGTGGTAGGCCTTGAGCCAGCCAAGCATCGCTTCGCTGACCGAGACAAAGATGGGATTGCCTGAAATCGCGGCGATCTGTGTATGAAAATGCATGTCCGCGGTCATGAATTCTTCCGCCTTGCCCAGCTTTTCGCGCTGCTCCGCAACGGTCGCCCTCAATGCAGCGATATTGGCAGGCGTCGCCTTTTCGGCGGACTCACGCACCATGCCGCGCTCGAAGAACAGCCGGGCATTCTTCAGATGCTCCAGCGAGTCGGATGAGCGGGACAGCATGATATGCGCCGACTGGTCCACCTGCCGGATGATTGATTGCGCGGTGAGTTCCTGAACGCGCGCCCGCTCGCCATGTGAAATCGAAACCAGCCCCATGTTGCTTAAGGATTGCATCGCCTCACGAATTGCGGGCCGTCCCACACCGAAGCGTTCCATCAGTTCACGCTCAGATGGCATGGCATCGCCGGGCTTGAGATTGCCCTCAGAAATGATGCGGAGCAGCCGCTCCAGCACTTCATCGGAAAGTTTGCGACGAACGATGCGATCGGTTTGCATAAGATTACAAGGCTGCTAGTTTGTCATCAGTTCAGTTCATCATACCAGTAAACCACTCATGCGCAACCCGGCATCCAATATGATCCGCCTGACCTATCTCATTGAAACGGCGGAAGATCCCGAAAAACTCGCGAACAAGATTGCGAGCGATCAGTCTACGGGAACTTTTGTGGCGCTGGCGGGTGAGACCGAAGAACTCAAGGCCCGGGTCGCCGCACGCGTTGTGGCTGTAAGGCGTCTGGCTCCTGTAAAGCAATCGTCCTTTCCGTCAAGCGAAGTGGGTCCTTTCAACCGGGCCGAAGCCGATATTGATTTTCCGTTGGATGCCGTCGGCACTGATTTGTCTGCGCTCATGACGATTGCGATTGCGGGCATCTATTCGATCAGGGGCTTCACCGGCATCCGTGTTACCGGCCTGCATCTGCCAGATGCTTTTGCCGCCGCACATCCAGGGCCCCAATTCGGCATTGCCGGAAGCCGGAAGCTCACGAACGTCCATAACAGGCCGATCATCGGAACAATCGTCAAGCCGGCGCTGGGCCTGCGTCCTCACGAAACCGCTGAACTGGTAGGAGAATTGATCGAGGCCGATGTCGACTTCATCAAGGACGACGAGAAGCTGATGAGCCCTGCCTACTCGCCGCTGGAAGAGCGCGTGAGGGCTATCATGCCGCTGATCCTCGACCGCGAGCAGCGCACAGGTCGAAAAGTCATGTACGCTTTCGGCATCAGCCACGCCGACCCCGACTTCATCATGCGCAATCATGACTTGGTGCTGAAGGCTGGCGGCAACTGTGCCGTGATCAACATTAATTCCATCGGCTTCGGCGGAATGGCATTCCTTCGAAAGCGCTCTGGCCTTGTCCTCCACGCCCACCGCAATGGCTGGGACATTCTTACCCGCCATCCGGGCCTGGGCATGGATTTCTCTGTCTACCAGCAATTCTGGCGGCTACTCGGTGTCGACCAGTTCCAGATCAACGGCATCCGCGTCAAATACTGGGAGCCAGATGAAAGCTTCCTCGCTTCTTTCAATTCGCTGCAGCAACCGATCTTCTCCAAGGCCGATTGCCCGCTTCCAGTGGCGGGGTCAGGCCAATGGGGTGGGCAGGCGCCTGACACTTACGAGCGCACGGGCAAGACGCAGGATCTTCTCTATCTTTGCGGCGGCGGTATCGTTAGCCATCCGGGTGGCGCTGCGTCGGGTGTGCGTGCCGTGCGCCAGGCTTGGGAAGCTGCCGTAAAGGGCGTCCCGCTTGAGACCTATGCAATGGACCACCCTGAGCTTGCCGCGTCACTGAAATTCTTCGGCGACGGCAAGGCCGGCTGATGCCACTGCTTCTCTCCTACTATGGCGATGACTTCACAGGTTCCACCGATGTGATGGAATCGCTCAGCCTCCACGGCATTGACACGGTCCTGTTCACACGCATCCCTGATGCTGAAGAGTTGCAGCGTTTCCCTGGCTGCCGTGCCATCGGCATTGCCGGCACCAGCCGCAGCCATCCACCTGAATGGATGGATGAGCATCTGCCGCGATACTTCCGCTGGCTCAAGGAACGCGCCGCACAGTACTGCCACTACAAGGTCTGCTCCACCTTTGATTCAAGCCCCACGGTTGGCAGCATTGGCAAGGCCATTGAAATCGGGCGCAATGTTTTTGGCCAGAATCTGACGCCACTTGTTGTCGGCGCCCCGCAACTCAAACGATACACGGCTTTCGGTCATCTCTTTGCGGCCTATCAGGGACAGACTTATCGCATAGACCGCCATCCTGTGATGAGCCGCCATCCCGTGACGCCGATGGATGAGGCTGATCTTCGCATCCATCTTTCGCGCCAGACGAAAATTCCGATTGCTCTCATCCCCGCCAATCTCTTGAGTGGTGACAGCGCCCATGCAGTCGATACGATTGCCCAGTCGCATGACGGCATCGTTCTGTTCGACGTTCTCGATGCCGCAACCCAGATTGAGACAGGCCGCCAGCTTTTGAGGCTCTCTGAAACTGCTGGTCCATTCATCGCGGGTTCCTCCGGCGTGAATTACGCATTGGCCAAAGCCTGGGTGGAAGCAGGCACCATTTCCGGGCAGTCAGATTTCGAGCCCATCGAACCTGTCGACCGGATCATCGCCATCTCTGGCAGTTGCTCGCCAACCACCGCGCGCCAGATCCGCCACGCACTCGGCCATGGATTCACCGGCATTGAGGCCGACCCCCTTCTTCTCGCCGGAGAGCAAGGCGCCAAGAAGATGCGGCGCCTTTCAGAAGAATCCATCGCCCGCCTGAAGGAAGGACGCAGTGTCCTCGTCTATACTGCCCTCGACCCGGAAAACGACAAGGGCACGGCCCTCGATCAGATCTCCGGCGGCCGTCAACGTGTCGGCGAAGCTTTGGGCGCAATTGCCCGCGATGCAATCAAGGCCTGCGGTCTCCGCCGGGCGATCCTGGCCGGAGGCGACACATCCAGCCACGCCTTGGGCCAACTCGATGTCTTCGCACTGACGCTGCGCTTTCCATTGAAATCCACGCCCGGCTCGCCGCTTTGCGTCGCCCATAGCAGCGACCCGGAACTCGACGGCCTCGAAATCGCGATGAAAGGCGGCCAGGTTGGAAGTGATGATTATTTCACCAGTCTGAGAGACGGCAGCATGATCGTCTGAACGGCTGGAATTCCATCAAACCTTAACTTGCAGTTGACGCTGGTCAATGTTGCAAAGGACATCTGAAACGATAGTCTATTTCCTGCCGTCTGCCTGAAATCCAGTCTTGCAAGAGTTGAAAATCTCATTACAGTCAGGAACAATAGTTTCCATACGGGAAATATGAAAGGGAGGGTTGAATGCCGTTGTCTTGGAGATTTTCTGCGTTGGGTGATCGCCATCGCGCCTTGGGCTCGAAGCTTGAGGATTGGAGCGGCATGGGCACGGCATGGACCTATGATGATGATCTGGTCGAGCAGCATGCGACAGTCCGCACCAAGGCGGGCCTCATGGATGTCTCCGGTCTGAAGAAGGTTCATCTGGTTGGGCCGCATGCTATCGCGGTTCTCGACTACATCACTACGCGCGACGTTTCGAAGGTCTATCCCGGCAAGTCAGTCTATGCCTGCATGCTCAACGACCGAGGCATATTCACCGACGACTGCATCGTATACCGCACCGGTCCCAACAGCTGGATGGTGGTGCATGGTTCCGGCACGGCGCATGAGGAAATCATGAAGCAGGCCATGGGCCGCAACTGCGCCGTGCTGTTCGACGACGATCTGCATGACTTGTCGCTGCAGGGACCTGTGGCCGTTGACTTCCTGGCCAAGCATGTACCGGGCATCCGCGACCTCCGCTATTTTCATCACATGCAGACGACGCTGTTCGGCGCACCTGTCATGATCTCGCGCACCGGCTACACCGGCGAGCGTGGCTACGAAATCTTCTGCCGTGGGCAGGATGCCGGCATGATCTGGGATACGATCCTCGAACAGGGCAAGCCCATGGGGATCAAGCCTGTCAGCTTCACCACCCTCGATTTCCTGCGCGTGGAAAGCTACCTCTTGTTTTATCCCTATGACAATTCGCAGATGTATCCGTTTCCGGACCAGCCGCCTGGCGACTCGCTCTGGGAACTGGGTCTCGAATTTACGGTATCGCCCGGCAAGACGGGCTTCCGTGGCCATGAGGAACACTACAAGCTCAAGGGCAAGGAACGCTTCAAGATATTCGGCCTTCTGATCGACGGCGACAAGATGGCTGAAGGCGGCGACGAACTGTGGGCCGATGGCAAAAAGGTTGGCGTTATCACTTGCCCAAGCTATTCGAAGCTCACCAGGAAGAGCATGGCCATTGTTCGTGTGGACGTGCCTTATGCCAAGCAGGGAACGCCGCTTGAAGTACGCGGCAGGAACCTGGAGGCAAAAGCCATTGCTCATACCATCAGCTTCGATGATCCCGAAAAGAAGAAGCGCACCGCGGTCGGCTAAGGAAAACGCATGCTCGTTGCAGGCATCAAGAGCCGCCCGGTCTACAGCGGCCTGAACATCGATCCGAATGCAAGGCGGCACCTCTTCGCTCTTGAGGGCGAAGGGGCGATGGCCCTTCTCGATCAGGTGAAATCCGTTGGACGGGGTTTTCTCGAAAAGACCGAAATCCTTTATGTCGCTTTGGGCTCGAAGACTGAAGACCACGACAAGAAACTCGCTGCCCTGAAACCTCACGACCTCTGGACAGCGCCCACCATTCCCGTTCTGTTTAACCGCTTCAATGTGATGCTGGGTCAGGCCAAGATGGGAACAAGGCTCTACATCTCCGGCACGGAAGGCTTCATCGGCCAGGCCATGCAAGTGGCCTTGAACCACGGCGTCGATCAGGCATCGATGATGACGGAGCATCGTGGTTCCGCAGCGCGCCGCGTGCAGTGCGTTCACTGCAAGGGCGTTAGCGACGATGTGAAGACCAGCCCCTTCACCTGCACGCATTGCGGATTGTCGCTCCTCGTGCGCGATCATTATTCCCGCCGCATCGGCGCTTTCCAGGGCGTCTGCATAGATGCGGAAGAACCGGGCACGGCTCCACCGCCGGAGGAACTCTTCCCGTGACGATCAATACCGAAATGCAGGTTCGCGTGGCGAAAGTCACCCAGGTTGCGGACAGGGTGAAGCGCTTCCGTTTCGAACGGACGGATGATCAGCCGATGCCGATCTTTTCAGGTGGCGCGCATGTCATCGTCTCCATGCGCGATGGCAATGTACTGCGCCGCAATCCCTATTCACTCATGTCATCACCCCTCGATACGAGTGCCTATGAAATCAGCGTACTTCGAGTCGAACAGTCACGCGGCGGTTCATCCTTCCTGCATGAGAAGCTGAGTGAAGGCGATACCCTCACACTCAGTCAGCCCGTAAATCTCTTTTCCTACGATCATCGCGGCAGGAAACACATCATGATGGCCGGTGGTATCGGCATCACACCCTTTGTCGCCATGATGGACCAGATGGACCGTGAGGGCAGGGCCTTCGAGCTTCATTACGCCGTGCGCACCCGCACTCATGGCGCATACTGGAAAGAACTGGTGCAGCGCTACGGCGTACACCGCGTGAAGATCTACTGCGATGAGGAAAAGCTCGTTATCCCGGTGGATGCGATTCTGGAAAACCAGCCGCTGGGCACGCATCTCTATGTTTGCGGCCCTGCCGGCATGATCAATGGAGTTCTGGGCACCGCCGTGAAGAATGGCTGGCCCAAGCAGAACCTCCACTCTGAGGAATTCCTCGCGCCTCCCATCGGCAAGCCCTTCATGGCCGAACTTGCAAAATCGAAGCGCACCATCGAGGTGGCAGCCCACCAGAGCATTCTGGAAGCTGTTGAGGCTGCTGGCATCGATGCGCCATATCTTTGCCGCGGCGGCGCTTGCGGACAATGCGAGACAAATGTCATTGCCTGCGATGGCGCACTCGAACACAACGATCACTTCCTTGAAGCCGAGGATAAGGCTTCCGGTACGAAAATCATGATCTGCGTCTCACGCATCAAGGGCAACGGGATCACACTGGATCTATAGGAGCGAACCCGCCATGAACATCAATTTCAAGAACGAGACTTTCCGCAACGATTTCACGTTCAAGAACAGCCCGGAAACCACCCGGCGTTTCCCGTTTCCCTTTCATGACGACAAGTACATGTATGCGGTGAATATGGAGCCGCATGTTCCGGCAGGCCCTCCGGGTCATGCCTACAACAACCCGATCGACATCGACGAGCATTATGTCTCCGAAATGCGCGACCGCGAGTTGGTTTTGAAGGAGGACCCGCTCCGCTATCAGGCACTGCCCCATATGATGGCGTCGCAGTGGGATACGCTCGAACTGCTGATGGAACATCAGGCCGCGGCTTATCCTGAGCACTTTTCGCTCAGCAAGGATGGCGACAACTGGCACTGGATCAACCGCCCCCTCGGCCTCGACCAGAAATTCACCTTCGGCGACCCCGCTACGTTGCCGATGGAGCCTTTGGAATACATCACGCGCCAGGCGCAGGGCGATTTCGTCATCGTCGATCAACGCGACAACAATCTCTGGTGCGATGCCGGCATGGTTACGACGCAAGCCGACTGGTCGCTCGATTTCGACATCGGCATGAACTTCATGGAATGGCATGGTCCCGTGCCGCTCGCCCATGAAATGGGTGTCTTCGATCGTGCGCTGAAATTCCTGCTGAACCTTCAGCTCGGCAAGCCCGTGCGCCGCCTGAACTGGACGATGACCATCAACTCGCGCCTCGATACGTCTCCCGAGAACTATCACAAATGGGGACAGGACCGGATGACCGTGACGCCTGAGAACGTTGGCAACAAGGTACACTTGCGCTGTGAACTGCAGAGTCTGTGGCGCCTGCCGCGTTCCAACGCCATCCTCTTCGTCATCCGATGCTATCTGATCAAGATGGAAGAACTGGTGACGGTGCCGAAATGGGGACGGCGCTTCCATCGCGTGCTGCGCGATCTTCCGCCTGAACTCATCGACTACAAAGGCTTGACACGCTATCGCCCGACGACGGTCGAATGGCTGTCGAAACACGACGACGGCCAGCCCACCACCCCCGGCATTTACCCGGAATGATGGCAGCCAGGACATAAGAAGACACTGAGGGAGACTATATGACACGTGTTGCAGTAATCGGTGCCGGCCCGTCCGGTCTTGCCGCCCTTCGCGCATTCCAGTCGGCGAAAGCCAAGGGTGCCGAAATTCCAGAAGTCGTATGCTTCGAGAAGCAGGATGACTGGGGTGGCTTGTGGAAATACACCTGGCGCACTGGCCTCGATGAATATGGCGAGCCGGTTCACTGTTCGATGTACCGCTACCTGTGGTCCAACGGCCCGAAGGAATGCCTCGAGTTCGCAGACTACACCTTCGAGGAACATTTCGGAAAGCCGATCGCCTCCTATCCGCCGCGCGCAGTGCTGTGGGATTACATCGTCGGCCGTGTAAAGAAGGCCGGCGTCCGCGACTGGATCCGCTTCAACACGCCGGTCCGCATGGTCACCTTCGACGCGAAGACAAAGAAGTTCAGTGTCACCGTGCACGATCGTCCGAACGACAAGATGTACACGGAGGAATTCGACTACGTCATCAGCGCGAGCGGCCACTTTTCCACGCCGCAGGTGCCGTACTTCCCGGGCCTCGATTCATTCAACGGGCGTGTCCTCCACGCACATGATTTCCGCGATGCGCTGGAATTCAAGGGCAAGGATATCCTCATCGTCGGCCGCAGCTATTCAGCTGAAGACATCGGCTCGCAGTGCTGGAAGTACGGTGCGAAATCGGTGACAACTACCTATCGCTCGAAGCCTATGGGTTTCAAGTGGCCCGCAAACTTCGAGGAGCGTCCACTGCTCCAGAAGATCGAAGGCAAGACCGCCCATTTCAAGGACGGGTCAACCAAGGACGTGGACGCCATCATCCTCTGTACTGGCTACCAGCACTACTTCCCTTATCTACCCGAAGACCTCCGTCTCAAGACGGTCAACCGCATGTGGCCTGCGAACCTCTACAAGGGCGTCGTTTGGCATGATAATCCGCAGTTCTTCTACATTGGCATGCAGGACCAGTTCTACACCTTCAACATGTTCGATGCTCAAGCCTGGTACGTCCGCGATATCATCCTTGGACGGATCAAACTGCCGCCCCCCGATGAGATGATGGCCGATTGGCAGAAATGGCTGGCACGTGAGGAGACACTTGCGGACGCCGAGCAGATGATCTGGTTCCAGGGTGACTACGTTAAGGAACTGATCGATGCGACCGACTATCCGAGCTTCAACATTGAGGCCGTGAACAAAACTTTCATGGTCTGGGAGCACCACAAGATGGACGACATCATGGGCTTCCGGAATAATTCCTACGCCTCGCTGATGACGGGCACCATGAGCCCCAAGCATCATACTCCTTGGAAGGACGAACTGGACGATTCGATGGATGCCTATCTCAAGAACGCTTGAAAGCCGCCGCTGCCGGAATGCGAATGGCCGGCGAAACCCGGCCATTTGTCATTGATCGATCTGCCGCCACCTTAGCTCCGTGGCCGCTTCTTCTCCGGATCATAGTGCGCGAACTTTACGATCCGCGCGGGTAGCCTCTTCTGGTGGCCATCGAGTTTCCCGATCTCCACTTCCGTGCCGATTTCCGAATTCAGCGCATCGACGCGGGCAAGTGCGATGGTCTTGCCAAGGACAGGTGAGCGCATTCCGCTGGTCACGACACCAATCTGCGCGCGTCCAATATGCACGCAGTCGCCATGGCCCACTGAATCATTCGCATCGATCTCCAGTCCCACAAGCTTCCGCCGCGGATGCTCCTTCCGCTCGATCAGCGCCTGCTTGCCGATGAAGTCATCCGCCTTGGTTTTCAGCGGCACTGTGAAACCGATGCCGGCCTCGAAGGGATCGGTTTCGGACGTGAACTCGTAGTTCGCGAAGATCAGTCCCGCCTCGATCCGCACCATATCGAGGGCTTCGAGGCCCATGGGCTTCAGGCCATGTTTTTGGCCAGCCTCCCACACCGCATCGAACACCGCGGCCGCATCTTTCGGATGGCAGAAGATTTCATAGCCAAGTTCGCCGGTATAGCCGGTGCGCGAGACGACCAACGGTGGCCCCTCGAAATGTCCAATGCGCCCAACGGCGAACCGGAACCACTCAAGTTCTCCGATTGCAGGTTGCGCAGGCGCAGTCCAGATGATTTCCTTCATCAACTCGCGGCTGTTCGGTCCCTGGACAGCAATATTGTGCAATTGATCCGTGGACGAACGAACCCACGCCTTGTAGCCCATCTTTTCCGCCTGCTCGCGCAGCCAGATGCCGGAATAGTCGTCTCCGCCAATCCAGCGGAAATTGTTCAGGCCAAGGCGGAACACCGTACCGTCGTCGATCATGCCACCGTTCTCGTAGCACATGGCGGAATAGACCACCTGTCCAGTGGACAACTTGCGAATGTCGCGCGTGAGACAATACTGCAGCAGCGCCTCGGCATCGGGTCCAGTCACCTCGAACTTGCGCAGGGGTGACAGATCCAGCACCACGCATTTCTCGCGCGCCGCCCAGTATTCTTCGATTGGCCCTTCGTTGTTAAATCGGTTAGGCAGCCAGTAGCCGCGATACTCGGTATAATTCCGGGTCAGCGCGGAGAACCGCGGGTGGAAGGCGGTTTCGCGCGTCAACTGCGCGTCTGCTTCAGGTGTCATGCGATAAGCCACTGCTCTTGAGAATTTTTCTGTTGC
>JBKJQU010000468.1:0-3030 GCA_046594995.1 Aestuariivirga sp. | reverse complement strand
CCATGTGCGCGTGGCGCTCGGCTGCACCAACGATGAAAACCTTGAAACCCTGCGCCAGACGGTGGAGGCGGCAAGGGCGATCGACAAGGAAGTGCTGATCGATTGCGAGCATTTCTTCGATGGCTACAAGGCGAACCCGGCCTATGCACTGGCCTGCGCGGTAACAGCCTATGAGGCTGGCGCGCGCTGGATGGTGCTGTGCGACACCAATGGTGGAACGCTTCCTTCGGAAATCTCGGAAATCGTCCGTACCGTGACGAAATCCGTGCCCGGCAGCCACCTCGGCATTCATGCCCATAACGACACCGACCAGGCGGTAGCAAACTCGCTCGCCGCCGTCGACGCGGGCGTGCGTCAGATTCAGGGCACGCTCAATGGCATCGGCGAGCGTTGCGGCAATGCCAATCTCGTCTCGCTGATCCCCACGCTGGTGCTGAAAAAGCATTATGCCGAGCGCTTCGAAACGGGCATCGATCTTGACCGCTTGAAGGAGCTGACGCCAGTGGCGCGCGCCTTCGACGAGTTGCTGAACCGCTCGCCCAACAAGCAGGCGCCCTATGTGGGAAAAAGCGCCTTTGCAACGAAGGCCGGAATCCATGCTTCCGCCATCGTCAAGGAGCCGCAGACCTATGAGCATGTGCCGCCCGAGACGGTGGGCAACCGGCGCCAGATGCTGATTTCGGATCAGGCCGGGAAGTCAAACCTGCTGGCGGAACTCCAGCGCATCGGGCTGAGCGTGGCCAAGGACGATTCACGACTCGATGACCTGCTGCGCAGCGTGAAGGAGCGCGAGGCCCTAGGCTATGCCTATGATGGGGCCGATGCCTCGTTCGAACTTCTGGCACGCCGTGCGCTGGGCACAGTGCCGAAATATTTCGATGTGCTGTCCTTCCGGGTCATCGTGGAGGAGCGGGGCCGGGAGATGATTTCCGAGGCGGTCGTGAAGGTGAAGGTGGGCGACCAGATCTACCTGAACGCGGGCGAGGGCAACGGCCCGGTGAATGCGCTGGACGTGGCGTTGCGGAAAGACCTTGGCAAGTACCAGGGCTTCATCGACGACATGGAGCTTGTCGACTTCAAGGTCCGCATCCTCAATGGCGGCACGGGCGCGACGACCAGAGTGCTGATTGAAAGCCGAGATGGCAGGGGAAACCGCTGGTTCACGGTCGGCGTTTCGCCCAACATCGTCGAGGCATCATTTCAGGCCCTGTCCGACTCGATTACCTACAAGCTGGTGCGCGAGGGCGTTTCGGCAAGCTGAACCGCGGCATGCGCGCAGGGCATGCAATCCATGTCCGGTGTGGATTTGCGGGGCTTGCTTTGAGGGTCTAAAGGGCGGCGATGGCCCTTGCCGATGAGACCAGATTGCCCCGTACACTGACGACTGCCGAGAAGGGCGTGTTGCTGGCCGTGATGGCGCATCTGATCTGGGGCGGCATGGCCGTTTATTTCGGACTTATCCGGCATATCTCGCCCATCGAGATTGCGGTGAACCGGGGCGTGTGGTCGCTTCCTATCGCCGGTTTCATCGTCTGGTACCTGGGGCAATGGGGCGACGTCTGGCGCGCCGTGACATCGCCGCGCAACGTCGCGATCCTGGCGCTCACGTCTGGGCTCATCGTGTTCAACTGGGGCTTCTATGTGTGGTCGATCGAGGTTGGCCGCACGCTGGAATCGAGCCTTGGCTATTTCATAAATCCGCTGCTGAACGTGGTGATGGGCTACCTTTTCCTGGGCGAGCGTTTCACCACGCCGCAGAAGGTGGCGCTTGGGCTGGCGGCACTGGCGGTGGTGATCCAGACGATTTCGCTCGGACATCCGCCATGGCTGGGGCTGATGCTGGCGGTGACCTTCTGTCTCTATGGCTTCTTGCGGAAGACCATTCCGGTTGGTCCGATCCAGGGCTTCTTCATCGAAGTTGCGATCATCGCGCTGCCCTTGCTCGGCGCGCAATACTGGCTGGTATCAAACGGCGAGGCGCATTTCGGCGGTACCCGCTTCGACACACTTATGCTGATGGGTTGTGGCGTGATGACGGCCTTCTCGCTGATGTTGTTTGCGGCCTCGATCCGGCGGCTGCGCTATTCGACGGCGGGATTGCTGCAATATATTTCGCCCTCGCTGGTGTTCTTGACAGCGGTCTTCATTTTCCGCGAGCCCATCGACATCTGGAAGCTCATATCCTTCGTCATCATATGGGTGGCGCTGGCCGTGTTCTCGTATTCCGCGATCAGGGACGAGCGCATGAGGCGGCAGGACATCGAGCCGGTCTAGGCCCTTACCTACATCTTCCTGATGATCGGATGCTCGGCCACGCGCTGCGGCGTGGTTTTCAGGCGGTATTCGAAAGCGGGCACCACTTCTGAGGCTTCCGTTACCACATCCATCTTGAATTCGAGTTCGGGACGGATGAAGCGCTCGTCGCGCATGTGGTTCAGGAGCGTCACCAGCGGATCCCAGTAGCCTTCGATGTTGCAGAGGATAATCGGCTTCTGGTGCTGGCCAAGCTGCGCCCAGGTGGAAATTTCTGCCAGTTCTTCGAGCGTGCCAAGTCCGCCGGGAAGCGCCACGAAGCCCGTGGCACGCGCGAACATGGTCATCTTGCGTTCATGCATGTCGGCGGTGACGATCAGCTCGTTCACGTCGGTAAGCATCTTTTCGCGGTTCGCCAGGAATTCCGGAATTATTCCCGTCACATGGCCGCTATTTTCAAGCACCGAGCGGGCCACTTCGCCCATCAGGCCCAGGCTGCCGCCGCCATAAACGAGGCCGATTTCGGCATCTGCCATGGTCTTGCCGAGTGTCCGCGCCGCTTCCAAATAGGCAGGGTTCCTGCCATTGCCGGAACCACAGTACACGCACAGTTTTCGCGGCGGACTCATGTATCACTCTCCAGAAATCAGCGAATCGCGACGTTTAATCTCGCCTAAGCAGCAGAAAATCCACCACAAATCTTTGCAGAAATGCTCGCGGGGCCTTAATAAGGCCCTGCCTGCTTCATAGCGAAGGGGCCATTCGCCACAGGGCGGA
>JBKJQU010000303.1:0-3651 GCA_046594995.1 Aestuariivirga sp. | reverse complement strand
GGTTAACTGGGCCCAATTTGATGGCCTAGTGCCAAACTCTGACACCGGTTTGGTCCCGAGTGCCAAACTCCAAAAAATCCCATTATAGATCAATGGTATAACGGTATGGTTTTAGGTAATGGAGGCCTCGCCCGGAATCGAACCGGGGTGCAAGGATTTGCAGTCCTCTGCGTAACCACTCCGCCACGAGGCCTTCGGGCGCGGCTTATAGTCGAAGGTTATCGAGGAGACAACCTAATCCATGCATCGGGCGATAATGGTTAATTAACCAAGCCTCCGGGTGGACTTTGCAGGTGTGTTTGGCTAACAGGAAGTCTGAATTTCCACACGGCCCAGGACCTATCCGCAGGACACCGATGACCAACTACGCTGCCGCTCGCACCAATATGATCGAATCGCAGGTGCGGCCCAACGGCATTACAGACCGCCGCATCATCGAGGCGATGGAGCAGATCGCGCGTGAGGACTTCGTACCCGATAGCCGGAAGCCCATTGCCTATGTCGATGAGGACGTGCCGCTGGCTCCTTCCGATACGTCCAAGGGGCCTCGTGCGCTGATTGAGGTGATGGCTTTCGCGCGCATGCTGCAGCAGGCCGCCGTGAAGCCGGCGGACAGGGTGCTGGTAGTGGGTGCTGGCACCGGATATGGCGCGGCCGTTCTCTCCATGCTGTGCGCTTCCGTTACCGCAGTCGAATGCGATGCCGGCCTTGCGGCAGAGGCGCGCAGCAATCTTGGCCATCTGTCCAATGTGAATGTTCTCGAGGGCAGTCTCGAGGCAGGAGCCAAGGGCAATGCGCCATTTGATGTGATCATTCTCGAGGGCCGCGTCGCGGAAGTGCCGCAGTCCCTGATTTCGCAGCTTGCCGATGGCGGACGACTTGTCGCGGTGGTGGGCGAGGCGGAAATGGCGCGCGCCAACGTCTATACGGTTTCGGGCACTGCAGTTGCGGTGCGGGGCGTATTCGATGCGTCGGTTGCGGCGCTGCCTGGGTTTACGAAGAAGAAACCGGCATTCGTGTTCTGAACCGGTCACGAATGTATGAGTAGCCGTGCGTGTGAGGGACGATGATGTTGTCGCCCGATAGCGAAAAGTAATGGTGTGTGGATGACACGTAAGTGGATGCGGAGACTTTTCTTTGGCGCGGCGATGACCGCTGCCGGCCTGATGCAGGCGGCTCCGGCTCTCGCCGATACACTGTTTGGCGCCATGGAGAGGGCCTATTCGACGAATCCCACGCTGCAGGGCGAGCGCGCCGGCCAGCGCGCCACCGACGAACTGGTGCCGCAGGCACTTTCCGGTTGGCGCCCGACCGTGACGTTGAATGCCGATATCGGGCGCGACTGGGTGGATGCCGGAAGCACGTCGTTCAAGGAAGAGTCATCAGATTCGGGATCAGTTTCCATTCAGCTGCGCCAGCCTGTATTTCAGGGGTTTCGGACTGTCGAAAACACCAGGGCCTCGGAAGCGCGTGTGGATGCCGGACGGCAGAATCTGTTGCAGACCGAGCAAAGCGTTCTGTTCGACGTCGTGCAGGCCTATATGAATGTTTATGCCGGGCGCCAGCTTGTGGCGCTCCAGAAGCAGAACGTGGCGGCGCTCCGCGGCCAGCTCAATGCCTCAAACGAGCGCTTCAACGTGGGTGAAATCACCCGGACCGATGTGGCACAGTCCCGCGCCAGCCTGGCCCGCGCGCAAACCTCGTTGACCAATGCGGAGGCGAACCTCGCCACCGCAGTTGCAACCTATTTGCAGATCATTGGCAAGGAACCAGGCAAGCTCAATTATCCGAAGGTGAGCAAGCTGCCGAAGACGCTCAACACGGCGTTGTCAATCGCGGGCGAAACCAATCCGCAAATCCTGGCCGCCGCCTTTGTCGAGATCGCCCGGCAGCATGACATCGGCGTGAGGCGGGCGAACCTGTTGCCGCAGGTGTCCATCAACGCGACTGCAAATGTCAGCGATACGTTCGATGACAGAATTCCGGTGACGGGAAAGAGTGTGCCTGCGAGCCAATCGGCATCGATTACCGCCAACGTCACGGTCCCGATCTATGAAGCCGGGCTCGATTATTCCCGGGTCCGGGAGGCCAAGCAGCTGGCAAGCCAGAGCCGCATTCAGATCATCGAGATCGGGCGCGCCGTGCGTCAGGCTGTAGCCCAGTCCTGGAATGCCTATGTGGCTTTCGGCGACATCATCCGTAATGCCAAGACCCAGGTTTCTGCAGCCCAGCTGGCCCTGAGCGGCGTGCAACAGGAGTATCAGGCCGGCACGCGTACCACGCTCGATGTGCTGAATGCGCAGAGCGAACTTGTTTCGGCGCGCACCACGCTTGTCACCGCAGAGAGGGACCGCGTGATCGCTGCCTATCAGCTTCTGGCTTCGGTTGGCCGCCTGACGGCGGGGGACCTTGGCCTGAACGTCGCGCTCTATGATCCGGAAGAGAATTACAACCGCGTCCGCAACAAGTGGATCGGCACCGATGTGGAAACCATCGAATAGTTCACTTCGCCATATCGACAAGACTCCCGCAGTCGCGTAATTCTACCGGGCACCGGACAGGCCGGACGTCCAGAGGGTTGCGACAGTGACTGCAGAACCGAGAATGGAGGAACTCCTTGCGTCCATACGCAAGGCGATCCACGACGATATCGGTGAAGTGCCGGCGTCCATGTCGGCCAAGTCCTCGGGCACCCTGCAACGCGGCTCGATGCGTGAACTCCATGTGAAGGTGGGCGACGAGGCGGCTTCGGCTGCCGCCGAAATCCAGCAATTGCGCGAGAAGATCAACCGCTCGCGCGGGTCTGATCTGCCGCTCCCGCCCGTTGCTCCGAGCCCTGCGCCCGTCCGCGAGGCAGCGCCGCGGAGTGCCAGCCTGCAAGCCGCACTCCAGGCGGAAACGCCGCGCCGCTCATGGCGGGATATCGAGGCGCCGCCACCGAGGCTCCGTTCCACGATTCTCGATCAGGAACAGGCAGCGCCAAGAGGGGGCTACCAGCCGCGCCACATAGAGCCGGAGCCCGAACCGCATCATTTTTCGCAGCCGGCCCATCCACAAGCGCCATCATGGCAGGAAGAGCCCGCAGCCTTGCCTCCGCCGCGCGATTCCTACCGGGGCCGGCCCGATGATGCGGCCAACATACTCTCGGGAGACGCGAGCCATGCCGTTCAGTCTGCCTTCAACCGGCTGGCCGATACCGTGCTCGCCCGCGTCACGGGTGATCGCTCGATTGAGGACATGACGCGAGAGCTTCTGCGCGGCATGCTGAAGCAATGGCTGGACGATCATCTGCCGTCGCTGGTGGAGCGCCTGGTGCGCGAGGAAATTGAGCGTGTGGCCCGCAACGGGCGCTGATGTCCGCCCTTTTTCGCTGGTGGCAGTGATTAAATTTGATGCAACCACTTGTTAAGACACTACAAGGATTTTTGCATTAGCCTTGCACGGTCTCATATCGGGGCAATGGCGGACTTCAACCCATGTCTGTGCAAGATGGCGTCGAGACCAACAAGCGCGTTGCGCCTCGCCAGCGTGTGCTCAAACAGGGCAAGATCCTCCTTTTAAACAATATGACCGTAATCGATTGTACGGTCCGCGATCTTTCGGAGACGGGTGCAAAGCTGCTGTGCCCAGATCCCGGCGCCATTCCCAATG
>JBKJQU010000252.1:0-4580 GCA_046594995.1 Aestuariivirga sp. | reverse complement strand
TCTGCATCGGTGTTTCTGTGGTGCCGTAATAGGTGGACGGGGCAATCGGCAGCAATTTGCAGATCGGCTCGACCCCAAGCACCGGACGGTGCTCATCGATGAAGGAAATCATCGCTTCAGTGGGCGGTTGAGATCCGCTTGGGCAAAATAGGCTGATGCCTTCCTGAGGATCTCATTGGCCTGGCGCAGCTCACGGTTCTCCCGCTCAAGAGCCTTCATCTTCTCGGCCATGTCCGCCGTCACACCAGCGCGTCTGCCATCATCGACTTCTGCCTTCTTGAGCCACTCATTGAGTGTGTATGCGCAGAGCAGCCGATCTTGGCTGCAATGGAAGAGATTGCGGCCCAGCGAGACGGATGCTCGGCTTCGTGATCAAAAACCAGCCGCACGGCCCGGGCACGCACTTCAGGGGAAAACTTGTTCGTCGTCTTGCTTGTCATAGACCCTATACTCCCAGGAGTTAGAGCCTCTGGCAACCCCGGGGCGGTTCAACTTCATAAGATATCCCGAGAGCCAAAACAGGCTTAAACTGCCTACAGTGGAACAAAACGAGAGGTGCCTAGTTCTTAACGAACAGAAATCTCCAGAGGACCAAAATGCCTAATGATGGTCCGATGCCTGCGGCACCACTAACAGGGTCAAGCGGCTCGCCAATCCTGACCGCTGGCGCGGTCTTTCTCGTAATTGGCGCGCTCTACTTTGGGCAAGATATTTTTATACCCTTCTCACTGGGTATTCTCCTAAGCTTTGCTCTGACACCTCTGGTAAACTGGCTAAGGCGCTGCCACCTCCCCCGTATTGCTGCAGTTCTCATGGCCGTTACCTTAGCGTTTGTTCTGATCGGCACTATCGCGTTTGTTACCGGTCGCCAGCTTGTGGAACTAGCAGACAACCTTCCAGCCTACCGGACAACAATCACACAGAAAATTAGATCGCTCCAGAATTCGCAGCTTGGCGGCGGAGTGGTCGACCAGGTCAGTTCGACAATTGAGGACATTGGAAAGGAGCTCTCAGGTGATGCGGACATTACTAAAACAGCTCAGCCGCAAGGGTCAAGAGGCGCAGTGTCGGAAGAACCTCTAACGGTCCGGTTGGAACCCCCGAAGGCCCGACCGCTCGAAGTTATTCAAACGGTCGTTGGCCCACTTATCGCTCCTTTGGCCACAGCGGGTCTGGTTATCATATTCGCAATCTTCGTCTTGCTCGAGCGCGAAGATGTGCGGGACCGGTTTATTAAACTGGTGGGTGCAGGAGACTTGCAAAAAAGCACACAAGCTCTTGACGATGCGGCAACGCGGGTGAGCCGATACCTTCTGATGCAGCTGGTGGTCAACCTGAGCTATGGAGTTCCTATAGGGGCCGCCCTTTATTTTATCGGAGTTCCCAACGCCATTCTTTGGGGCATGTTAGCAGCTGTGCTGCGGTTCATACCTTATCTGGGTCCGTTTCTGGCGGCCTTGTTTCCCATAGCCCTAGCAGTCGCCGTCGACCCTGGTTGGACAATGGTGATTCTGGTTATAGGGCTTTTCCTCGCGGCCGAACTCATTAGCAATAATGCAATCGAGCCTTGGCTTTATGGCTCCAGCACTGGCCTGTCTCCCTTGGCAATTATCATGGCAGCGATATTCTGGACGGTGTTGTGGGGGCCAGTTGGTCTGTTCCTGGCCACACCTTTGACAGTATGCCTTGTTGTAATCGGTAGATATGTCCCCCGGCTAGAATTCCTTGGTATTCTTCTCGGCAGCGATCCAGTATTGGCGCCAGAGGAGCGGTTGTATCAAAGGCTGCTCGCGGGTAATCTGGAGGAAGCGACAGAGTTGGCCGAAACTTACGTTGATGAGTATTCTGCTATCGAGTTCTACGACAATGTGGCAATTCCTGCCCTGCGCCTTGCAGAAAACGACCGTCAACGCAGCACGGCAGACACAAATTACAGGCGCCGCGTTGCGGAAACTGCAATCAGCGTTGTGCAGGAAATAGCTGATCACGTTAAAGATCAAAAACCAACAGCCAACGACACAGTGGAAAAAACACGCGGTGCGGACGAGAGCGCGGTGCAAACGATACAACCAAGTTTTGTGCTTTGCCTTGCTGGGCGTACAGAAATCGATCGTGCCGCATCGGAGATGCTTTCCGAGGTACTGGAAGAGCGAAATATCAGCACGCGTGTACTTCCACCGATTGCCGTAACGACGGGCGCTCTTGGTCAACTCGACTTGGCAGGTGTGAAAGTGATCTGCCTTTCATACTTCGATCACCAGCCGCAGGTCTATGCGAGGTATATCTTCCGCCGCCTGCGCCGGCGCGCTCCACATATAAAACTGGTAGTGTGCTGCTGGAATCTGTCGATGAACTCGACCGAGACTAATGACCTTACAAAGCAGACGTCATCAGATGTTGTGATTGTCACCCTGAAGTCTTGCGCAGCTCAGATTCAGGATTGGCTGTCTCATCCTACGTTGTCTATTCAGCCAAATTTGGTCGGTCCTGACAATGAACAAGAGCGGCTCACGGCCTTGAGCCAGCTTGGCTTAGATTCAAAAAATGAATTTAAGTTCGACCACATAACCCGAAAGATCGCCGAAGCGTTTGGAGCCCCAATTTCACTTGTATCCCTGTTGGGGGCCACAGCCCGCCCAGAGAGCGGCGCGTCGCCCTCACCTTTATCAGACGATGCCACGGCACAGCAGCGCGATGAGGAATCCTTGGAGGCTCATGTAGTTGTAATGAATACGATCTTGGTGGTCGAGGATATTATGAATGATCCGCGATTTGCTGATAGTCCAATGGTGCTCGAAAAGGGCATACGCTTTTATGCAGGTGCCCCGCTTCGCACTTCGGACGGCACGGCAATTGGTTCACTTTGTGTCATAGACACGAAGCCGCGCAAGTTCACGGAAGCGGAGCAGCAGAGTCTTCAGGCAGAGGCCGATGCATTAATGGCACAGCTCGCCGGGGACAGCCTTAAACAGCCGGACCAAAATCGGGCAGGTGCACCAGTGTCCGTCGTCAAATAATTTGAGAAAGTCGGCTGTATGATCGAAGAGGAGATCTTGCACATCTGGGTTTGGTGTTAGTGTAACAGTGAAGTCATCACAGAGCAGAAAAGCACTAAGGCTGAAGGTTCAGGGCACGATACCCCCCAACAAGAATGCCTAGGGCTGCAGTGATCTCGCGCGGCATGTGGTTGGCGAACAGAGAATCGAGCCAGGCCTTTGCAGCCGGTCCCTTTACCTCGTACTTCGCGAAGTGCGAAATGTTGATGATGCCGGCCGCTTCGCGCAGCATGAGAGCTTCACGGCCTACCGGCTTCCACCAGTTCTGGCGCACATAGCCGATCGTCTCTTCGCGCGGCATACCATAGGGGATGTTCCCAGCCGAAATTCAGGCCGAAGACAGCGCCCAGTTCCTTCTGCATGGCATAGGCGGGCCGGGTGCGAACAGGCCTTCCGGCTCTGCGATCTTCGTTGGGAAAGTAAATCTTGAAGCGGGTGGTACAGACGTCATGAACACGCGCCTTTGTGAAGGCGGTATCGGCCCAGTGGCCAAAGCGCGCCAGGTTCCAGGCGAAGATAACAAGCGTAGGCTCGCCCTGGATCATCCATTCCGCCGCGAGCTTGCCAAGTCCGCCGGATTGTGAAAAACCGGGAATGATCCCGTTGCAGCAGAAACAGTTGCTGGGTTCAGGCACGGGGCCAAAGAGCTCGGCACTGTCGGGTGATCAGATCATCGGGCCGTTGATGACGCGCTTGATGTCAGCGGTTCCAGTCGTCGGAACCCGGTTGATGGCGCGCATGACATTTTCCTCGATACGGCCGAGGTCGTCGGGGAGGAGCTCGTAGCCGAAGTCACGCGGCGTTGCCGTCTCGAACCAGAACTTCATGTTTCTCTCGTAGCCACCAATGAGAAAACCCAGTCCTTCCTGCCGGAAATAATACTCCCCGTCGTGATCCGCGATCGCAGGAAGCCTGCGGCCGAGGTTGGCAACTTCCGGAATGGTCTCGGTGACGAAATACTGATGCTGGTTGCATTCGCGTCGCGGCCCGTTGATCTGAAGCCAACACGACATTTTCAGGCTGGTATTGGCAGATTGATTTGAATAGAATTTCATATATAGAATATTCTTGCTGTGAAATTGAGGGAAAGGGAAGTCCCGCCTTGGAACATCGTGAAATCTCCTATGACCTCGTGATTGTAGGAGCCGGGATCAACGGCTTGGGGATTGCGCGCGATGCGGCGCGGCGGGGTCTACGCGCCGTGGTGCTTGAGCAGGATGATATCTGCAGCGGCGTTTCGGCCTGGTCGGGGCGGCTGGCGCATGGCGGCCTGCGTTATCTCGAACACCGTGATTTCGGGCTGGTGCGCGAGTCCCTGCGGGAGCGAGAGCGCATGATCCAGCTTGCGCCGCATCTGGTGAAGCCCCTGCGCCTGATCATGCCGCTCTATGCCCATAACCGGCGGCCGGCCTGGCTCATCCGCCTTGGCATGATGATCTATGACATTCTCTCCTTCGACAAACGCACCGGAGGGCACGAAATCCTGAACACCGAGGGAACCCTTCGCCGCTTTCCGGGCATCGC
>JBKJQU010000278.1:0-17728 GCA_046594995.1 Aestuariivirga sp. | reverse complement strand
GCGCATTCACCTTCAATCAAGTGAGAGTGCGATGAGCAATTCCATTACCGTTCCGTCCCTGTGGGATGAGGCACAAGCCGCCAATCTGGATGAGCCGGGCCTTCTTCTCTACCGTTCGAATCTTCTGGGCGCGGACTTGCGCATCACCAATTTCGGCGGTGGCAACACCTCTGCCAAGGTCACCATGACCGATCCGCTGACGAAGCAGCCCGCAACCGTATTGTGGGTCAAGGGTTCGGGCGGCGACATTGGCTCGATGAAGCTCGACGGCTTTGCGACCCTTTACATGGACAAGCTCGAATCGCTGAAAGGTCTCTATTCCAGCCGTGACCAGGAAGACGCCATGGTTCACGCGCTGAACCACTGCACCTTCGATCTCAATCCGAGGGCGCCCTCGATCGACACCTGCCTCCACGGCTATGCGCCCTATCCCCATGTCGACCATGTTCATTCCGATGCGGTAATCGCCATCGCTGCATCAAAGGATTCCGAAAAGCTGACAAAGGAAATCTTCGGTGACGAGATGGGGTATCTGCCATGGCAGCGCCCCGGCATCGATCTGGGGCTAAAGCTCGGCGAGATGGCGAAGAACAATCCGCAAATCGTCGGCGTGGTGCTTGGAAGCCACGGCCTGTTCACATGGGGCCACACCGCGAAGGAGTGCTACGACACGACGCTTCGCATTATCAACAAGGCCGCCGTGTGGCTGGAGCGTACGCGCGAGCAGCCGGCCTTCAAGGGTGCCAAGATGCAGTCGCTGTCCGATCCAGACCGCCGCGCCGTAGCGCTTCGCCTGCTGCCCGAGATTCGCGGCCGCATCTCGAAGCATGAGCGCAAGATCGGCCACTTCGTCGATTCGCACGAGGTGATGGAATTTGTGAATTCGAATCAGCTGGAAGCTCTGGCCCCGCTTGGCACATCCTGCCCCGATCATTTCCTCCGCACCAAGATCCGCCCGCTAATCGTGCCGCATGACGCCGATGGCGCGGCTTTGGACAAGCTCATCGAGGGATACCGCGCCGACTACGCCGCCTATTACGAGCGCTGCAAGCATGCGAACTCGCCCGCGATCCGCGATCCCAATGCGGTGATCTATCTGGTGCCGCAAGTGGGCATGCTGTCGTTTGCGAAGGACAAGGCGACGGCCCGCATCGCTGCCGAATTCTACGTGAACGCCATCAACGTGATGCGCGGCGCATCGGGCGTTTCGGCCTATCAGGGATTGCCGGAGCAGGAAGCCTTCAACATCGAATACTGGTTGCTGGAGGAAGCCAAGCTTTCGCGCATGCCGAAGCCGAAAAGCCTTGCAGGCCGCGTTGCCTTCATCACCGGCGGTGCAGGCGGCATCGGCTCGGCCATCGCCTCGAAGCTTTTCTCGGAAGGTGCCTGCGTGGTGCTGGCCGATATCGACCAGACTTCACTCGATGAGGTGACGGCAGGCTTTGCCAAGAGCTATGGCAAGGACAATGTCCGGGCTGTGAAAATGGACGTCTCCAGCGAGGATGCCGTCATTGCCGCGATGAACGAAACGGCGCTGGCTTATGGTGGCGTCGACATTGTCGTCAACAATGCAGGGATTACCCTTGCAGCAGCGGTCGAGGACACGACACTCGATCTCTGGAACAAGAACATGACCATCATGGGCACGGGTTATTTTCTCGTGGGCCGTGAAGGCTACCGCCTGCTGAAGCGCCAAACCCTCGGCGGCTCGATGGTGTTCATCTGTTCGAAGAACGCGGTTGCCGCATCGCCCGGCGCTTCGGCCTATTGCTCGGTCAAGGCGGCGGAGCTTCATCTTGCGCGCTGCATGGCGCTGGAAGGAGCACCCATGGGCATTCGCGTGAACGTGGTGAACCCCGATGCGGTGCTGCGCGGCTCCAAGATCTGGCAAGGCCCATGGCGCCAGCAGCGCGCGGCTTCACTCAAGATCGCGCAAGACGATCTCGACGAGCATTACCGCAAGCGCTCGCTGCTGCAGCGTTCTGTCTATCCGGAGGACATCGCGGAGGGCGTCTATTTCTTCGCCTCCGATCTCTCCTCGAAATCGACGGGAAATTTCCTCAACGTCGATGCGGGCAACGCCGCATCCTTCACGAGGTGAGAGCATGAGCTTTGCGATTTCTGCGGATTTCATCGGCAGTGAGAACGCCAGGGCAAACGACGCGCTGGCCGAGGATTATCAGGCGCTGGGCCGCCAGCTTGCACGCCGCGGCATCTCGATCGAGGACATGACGGAACGCGCCATGGCCTATTCCGTGGCCGTGCCCACATGGGGAGTGGGAACGGGCGGGACGCGATTCGCAAGATTTCCAGGCCCTGGCGAGCCGCGTAACATCCACGATAAGCTGGAAGATTGCGGTGTCATCAACCAGCTGACGCGGACAACCCCCAATGTCTCGCCGCATTTTCCATGGGACAAGGTGGGCGACTACAACGCGTTGCGGCAGGAAGCGGCCTCGCACGCGCTGGGCTTCGATGCGGTGAATTCCAACACCTTTCAGGACCAGAAGGACCAGAGCCGCTCCTATAAATTCGGTTCCCTCACCCACGCCGACAAAGGCACACGCGCGCAAGCCGTCGAACACAATCTCGAATGCATCGAGATCGGCCGCCAGCTGGGCTCTACCGCACTGACGGTATGGATAGCCGATGGCTCGAACTTCCCCGGACAGGCCAATCTCAATGCCGCATTCGAGCGCTACATCGAATCACTGAAGGTGATCTACGACGCGCTGCCGAAGGACTGGTTGGTGTTTCTCGAACACAAGCTTTACGAGCCTGCCTTCTATTCCACGGTGATTTCGGACTGGGGTTCGAACCTGATGGCGGCGCTGGAACTGGGGCCCAAGGCCAAGTGTCTCGTGGATCTTGGCCACCATGCGCCGACCACCAACATCGAGCAGATCGTGGCGCGGCTCGTTCGCGCGAAAAAGCTCGCAGGCTTTCACTTCAACGATTCGAAATATGGCGACGACGATCTTGATTCGGGCTCCGTCGATCCGTTCCGGCTGTTCCTTGTGTTCAATGAGCTGGTTGATGCCGAATTGCGGAAGGCAGACGGATTTTCGCCCGCCTACATGATCGACCAGTCGCACAATGTAACGGATCCGATCGAAAGTCTCATGGCCTCGGCCGTCGAGATCCAGCGCGCTTTCGTGCAGGCCTCGTTGGTTGACCGCAAGGCGCTTGCAGCGGCGCAGGAGGACAGCGACGTGATGATGGGCCATCGCCTGGTGAAACAGGCTTTCATCACCGACGTATCGCCAATTCTGGCCGAGGCGCGCCGCCGCAAGGGCGGCGCGATCGATCCGATCGCGGTCTATCGCGGCAGCGGTTACCGGAAGAAAAAAACCATTGAACGTCCCCCGGTTGGAGGAACATCCGCCGGCATCGTCTGACGGTACGGTCGAGCGAAAATACAAACCCCGGTCTCGCAACGCCGGGGTTCTTCATTCAGGCGACCAGCTTGTGGAGGGCCGAACTGGTCTGTTCGATCTGATTCGTAATCTCGGCCTGCTTGTTGCGGAGCAAATCGAGGTGAGCCCGCAGCATGGCGATCGCCCTGTCCGAGCCGAGGATATCGGCATCTCCGCCGATCATATCGAAAATCTGGCGGATTTGCGCGATGGGCACGCCGAGCTTGCGCAGGATCAGAACATTTTGCAGGCGCTTCACATCGGATGCCAAGAAGGTGCGGAAGCGCCCATGGCGCGGCGGCGAAAGCAATTCGGCACGCTCATAGAAACGTATCGTCTTGGGATCGGTACCGGTCAGCTTTGCCAGTTCGCCAATGAACAGGAACCCAACCTGTGGGTAGCTTCCTGCCCCTGCCGCTGCGGCATCGTCCGAATACATGTCCATTCCGATTGTCCTCTCTCATCCAGCAACTGAACTTCGTGCCAAAGGAAGACATCCGCACCAACTGGATCGGCAACGAGAATGCCAAGTAGCGGCACGCGCAGGATATCGTCATGCCGGATATGAGGTTCTTGCGGGACATGGTGGTCGGCGGCGGAAGGCAGGCTGTTAAGCACGATCCTTCGGAAGAGCTCATGCGGTTGGCTCAGGACCCTCTGTTGCTGCATGCTCATCTTCACTCGCGGGACTGCGCCAGGCCGGACCCGGCAGTGAATATTACCGATGGACGGCTTGAGACTCAGTTGCAGAAGCTTGCGGAGCGGCCCTTCGACCGCCGTTCAGTGGCTGGTTTGGGATCGGCGACATCACGGTATTCATTGCGGGATGCGGTGTTCGAGCCCTCGCTCCACCCGGAGGTCTTTGTTGCGACCGGGAAAGACAAGGAAATGGCGATCGACGAAGTAGTAGCGGACAAGGAAGACGCCATGCCGCCGAATCTCGTTGGCGGAATTCTGATCGCCTGCGGTATTTTTTTCCTGGCTATATCAGTTGCCGATATGCTGGCCTTTGGCTGGGCAAAGTGATCTGGCACGGTGTTTGCTGATATGATCCCGTCAGTAATGGGATTGTGTCATGCACGAGCAAGGATTTGCAAACGTCAGGGAGCTCTCCCGTGAGAATCTGGAAGATCTTGCGGTTAGAGCGGTGCTGCAATTGCAGGCCGACCGGCGGGATGCTGCACCCAACAGTTACTTCATGGCCGTGCTGTCGGGCTTCATGATTGGAACGCTCGTTGCGGCCGCGGGCTTCCTGATTGGGGCCGGCCTCAGATAGTCAGCCTTTGGCGGGGATCACGTGACCCACGAAGGGCAGTTCGCGGAATTGATGCGCCATATCCATGCCGTAGCCGACGACGAACTTGTCAGGACACTTGAAGCCTTCGAAATCGGCCTCGATATGGGCGCCGAGGTGGCCGGGCTTGTTAAGCAACACAGCCGTGTAGCTGGTTTGAGCGCCGCGGGCGTTGAGCAGGTCCTTGGCAAAAGCCAGTGTACGGCCTGATTCGAGAATATCGTCGATCAGCAGCACGTCCCGCGCGGTTACGTTGGTTTCGATGTCACGCAGGACCGTCACTTGGCCTGAGGATTTGAGGGCTTTCCGGTAACTCGAAAGGATCATGAAATCGACTTCGGGCGAAAGCCCTGCATGGTGCATCGCGCGGATCAGGTCGGCAGCGAAGACAAAGCTGCCCTTGAGGATGGGCACCACCAGAAGGTTTGAGGGTTTGCGGGCGGCGATTGCGGTGGCAATGGCTTTGACACGTTCGGCAATTTCCTCTTCGGAAAAAAGAACGCCGATGCGGTGGCCGTCAATTATGATTTCAGTCATGGCGTTGTATTTGAGCCGATTTCATCCGCACGGGCAAATCGAATTTCAACCTCTCCGGCTGTTTCGGGCGGCGATGCGATGCGCGTCACAAAGTTGGTGTTCTCACCGGGATTGAGTGGCCGCGCATTGGTATCGAGCTGCCAATTATAGACTTCCGCCTGCCCGACATCCCTGAGGCCAAAGCGCAGCCACGGGATCTTTTGCGGACTCGAGGAGATATTGGCGATCTCGCCCTTGATGGAAATGACCCGCTTTCCCTCGACAAGGAGATGCTGCATCTCGACCTTGCGGATCACGAGGCCATAGATGTTCACGTCGCGCCCCATCCAGTTGTAGAGAACAATGGCGGCAGGCGCAGCCTTGACGACGGAAACGGGAAAGCTCAACGCATAGACTGCCGGCGTGAAGCCGACCATTGCAAGTCCAATCCATGCTGCCGCCATGACGCGGCGGCGCTTGCGCCGTGCGGCAAATGTTTCCTGCGCCTCCCGCGTGGCGTCGACAAGGCGGCGGATCTCGAAGTCCGGTTCGAAACCATGGTCGATGACAGCAGGGGTCTGGTTCTGCGTGTCGCGCGAGATATCGATGGCGCGGCCTTCGATCCAGCCGTGGCCGCAGACTGGACATTTGATCACGGCGCCGTCGGCGTCAAAGCGGGACGCCGGAAGGTCGAAGCGTGTCGAGCACGAAGGACAGCGAATGATCATGGGAGATTGGACTGGCGACTGCCGTTATCTGATGGGGTCTGCGTGATGAAGCCTATTAAATCTCTGTTAGGGTTAATGCCTCGTTAAAGATCATGGTGGTTTAAGTGGGTTCGATGTGGTGAGGGACATGCCGTGTTGCGCCTTGAAAGCGTTGGCCTCCGCTATGGTCAGGGCCCCGAAATTCTGAAGGACGTCAGCTTCGAGATGAGGCCGGGAGACTTCTGCTTTCTCACCGGGCCATCGGGCGCTGGCAAATCCTCGTTGCTCAAGCTCCTGTTTCTGGCGCTGAAGCCGACGCGTGGTTCGCTTCACATTTTCGGGCAGGATGTGGTGGGACTAACGCGCGAGAAGCTGCCCACGATCAGACGGCGCATCGGCGTGGTCTTTCAGGAATTCCGCTTGCTTGACCATCTTTCGACCTTCGACAATGTGGCGCTTCCCCTGCGTGTGGCCGGGAAAACCGAGGTGAGCTATCGCCGCGACGTGATGGATCTTCTCGACTGGGTCGGACTTGCCGATCAGGCACGGTCTTTTCCGCCGGTTCTCTCAGGTGGCGAAAAGCAGCGCGCGGCCATCGCGCGCGCGGTCATCGCCAAGCCGCAACTGCTGCTGGCAGACGAGCCGACCGGCAACGTCGATCCGGTTCTGGCGAAGCGTCTGCTACACCTCTTTCTTGAACTGAACCGGTTGGGAACGACCATGTTGATTGCAACCCACGACAAGGGGCTTGTGCGTCAGGCAGAACGTCCCGTGCTTCATCTGGAAGCAGGGGAGCTGACACTTCAATGAAGCCCGGCGCCATCATTCCTTCGAATGTTGCCTCGTTGAAGTCACTTACCGTGACCATGGCAGTGATGAGCTATCTGGCCTGTCTCGCGATTGGCGCCCTGATATTGGTGGACCGGGCCGTGACGAGCTGGACCGGTGGACTTGCCCGCGAGATGACGGTTCAGGTCCGCGTTGTGCGCACTGTCGAGATCGAGCGGGAAGTCGAGAAGGCTACGCTCATCCTGTCGTCCTTCCCCGGCATAGCAGGTGTGGAGGTGCTTGATGCTGATGCAGGTGCCAAGTTGCTTGAGCCTTGGCTTGGCACTCGCTCGCTGGAGGGTCTGCCGGTGCCGCGCCTCATCCGGGTGGTGGCGGATGAACGGAATCCTCCTGACATAGCAGCACTTGAGGTAGCCCTTGCGGAGGTTCAGGGCGCGCGGCTTGATACGCACCGCAAGTGGGAGGCGGAACTGACGCGCATGGCGCGTGCACTGTCCATTCTCTCCTATGCGATCCTGGGCCTCATCTCGATTTCGGCAATCGCCATCGTGGTGTTTGCCACGCGCGCCGTTCTTCAGGCAAACCGTCCCATTGTCGATCTTCTGCATCTCGTGGGCGCAAGGGACCGCTACATCGCGCGCCAGATCGACGGACGCTTCCTCCAGACAGGCATGGTGTCTGGCTCGATTGGAGTGGCCATGGGGCTGCTGACCTTCCTGATCCTGGGAATGACCGGTTCCCAGGGGAGCGGCGGGTTCGCGGATGCGAGCCGCGGGCTTCTCTTCGCGCCGCCAGATATTGCGGTATGGAGTTATGGTGTATTGTTCGCTGTTCCGGTGGCCGCGACGCTGATCTGCCTCATCACATCGCGGGTCACCCTCATGCGGCGCCTGGGTGTTGTGGTGTGATCTATCTTCGTTCGGCAATCTTCAACGTTATCTTCTACGTGAATCTTGCCCTGTTTCTGGTTCTCGGATCATGGTTTTTCTTCACCCCCCGCAAATGGTCGATCAGGGCACTGCAGACCTGGGCGCGATCCTCGATCTTCCTGATGCGCATCATCACCGGCACGCGCATGGAAGTGCGCGGTGCCGCACATATTCCATCTGGTCCCTGTCTGGTGGCGGGCAAGCATCAGTCCTTCTGGGAAACCTTTGCAATCCTGCCGCTACTCGACGACCCGGCGATGGTGCTGAAGAAGGAGTTGACCTACATCCCATTCTTTGGCTGGTTCATCTACAAGTTTCGCATGATTCCCGTGGAACGCGGTGCTGGGACGCAGGCACTGAAGACTATGATGGAGCGTGCCCAGGCTGAAGCCGCCGCAGGCCGCCAGATCGTAATCATGCCGGAGGGCACCAGGCGGGCGCCCGATGATCCACCCGCCTACAAGCCCGGTGCTGCCGCAGTCTACGGCAAACTGGGCGTGCCCTGTGTTCCGTTCGCCCTGAATTCCGGTCTTTTCTGGCCACGTCGGCAATTCCTGCGCCGGCCTGGCACTATCATCATTTCTTTCCTTGAACCGATCCCGGCGGGTCTGAATCGCAAGGTATTTCAGCCGCGCCTCGAGGCGGCAATCGAGGATGAAACGCGAAAGCTGGTCGCTGAGGCTCGCGCGCCAACCTGACGGGACAAATCAGGAACGAACACTCGACTCCAGCGATTGAAGGCGCTAGCTTGGTCAATTCCTCCGGAGGCCCAGACATGGACGCCATCAGCAAGCCGGCTCTCGATCCCATTTCCCGCGACATCTGGGACATGAAGTATCGCTTCAAGTCTGCGGACGGTACGGCCATCGACCAGACTATCGAGGACAGTTGGCGCCGGGTGGCTGAAGCCATCGCGGAAGCAGAGGGACCGGCGGAACGGGCTCGCTGGTCGGAAACCTTTTACGGCATTCTCGAGAACTATCGCTTCCTGCCTGCAGGACGGATCATGGCGGGTGCCGGCACTAAGCGGCAGGTTACGCTCTTCAACTGCTTTGTCATGGGCATCATCCCGGATTCGCTCGATGGCATTTTCACAAATCTCAAGGAAGCAGCCCTCACCATGCAGCAGGGTGGCGGTATCGGGCATGACTTCTCGAGCCTTCGCCCTCGGGGTGCTCCTGTAAAAGGTGTCGGTGCCGATGCGTCCGGCCCCATCAGTTTCATGGACGTTTGGGACGCGATGTGTCGCACCATCATGTCTGCGGGCACGCGGCGCGGCGCCATGATGGGCACGATGCGCTGCGACCATCCTGACATCGAAGCCTTTATCGAGGCCAAGCAGACGGCTGCACGCCTCAGGAACTTCAATCTCTCTGTGCTTGTGTCGGACCGCTTCATGGCCGCTGTGAAAGCGGACGAGGAATGGCCGCTGGTGTTCGAGGGCCGCATCTATCGCGTGGTGCCCGCTCGCAAGCTGTGGGACGCCATCATGCGGGCCACCTATAATTACGCTGAGCCCGGCGTCATCTTCATCGATCGCGTGAATGTTGATAACAATCTTGCCTATTGCGAGACGATCGGTTGCACCAACCCCTGCGGCGAGCAGCCGCTTCCACCCTATGGCGCTTGCCTTCTGGGTTCGATCAACCTTACGCGCTTCGTTGACCGTCCATTCACGGCCGATGCTGCGGTGAATGAGACGGAAATCAGGGCGGCGGTGGGAACCGCCATCCGCTTCATGGACAATGTGATCGATGTATCGCGCTATCCGCTTCCGCAACAACACGAGGAAGCGCTGGCGAAGCGCCGGATAGGATTGGGGATCACCGGCCTTGCAGATGCCCTGGCGATGTGTGGACTGATCTATGGATCAGAAGATGCTTCAGCCGCGGCAAGGCGCTGGATGGCTGCAATCGAGCGCGCGTCCTATCTTTCGAGCGTGAACCTGTCGAAGGAACGCGGAGCCTTTCCACTGTTTGATGCAAAATTCTACGGAACCGGCGGCCATGCCGCAAAACTCGATCCTGACATTCGCGAGGCCATTACAAAGCATGGCATCCGCAACGGACTCCTGACGTCTATTGCCCCCACCGGCACAATTTCGCTTCTTGCAGGAAACGTGTCTTCCGGTATCGAGCCAATCTTCAGCATCCGCTATGAGCGGAAAGTGCTGCAGGCCGATGGCGCCCGCCGCACGGAGAGGGTGACCGATTACGCGGCCGCCCTGTGGTGGCGGATGCAGGGTGAGAATACTCCGCTGCCGGAAGCTTTCGTGACCGCCGAGACCTTGAGCCCGTCGGCGCATCTGGTGATGCAGGCGGCGGTGCAGCAGCATGTCGACAGTTCGATTTCGAAAACCATTAATGTTCCGGCCGACTTCCCCTTTGAGGATTTCAAGACCGTTTACGAGAAAGCCTTCGATCTGGGGCTCAAGGGTTGCACAACCTTCCGCCCCAACCAGGTGACGGGCTCGGTGCTGTCAACCGGATCGCCACAAGTCTTGTCACCGGTTGGAGATCACCAACCACCGCTCGAACGCGGCGAAGTGCTGCCTGGCTATTCCTACAAGCTGAAATGGCCCGAAAGCGATCATGCGATCTACATCACCATCAATGATGTCATGGACAATGGGCAGCGCCGTCCCTTTGAGATCTTCATCAACTCCAAAAACATGGAGCATTATGCCTGGACTGTGGCGTTGACGCGCATGATCTCGGCGGTGTTCCGGCGTGGCGGCGATGTCACTTTCGTTGTTGAGGAACTGAAAGCGGTCTTCGATCCGCGCGGTGGGCAATGGATGGGCGGGCGTTATGTGCCGAGCCTGCTTGCAGCCATCGGCGGCATCATCGAGCGTCACATGATTGAGACCGGCTTTCTGAATCCTGACCGGCAGCAGCGGGATCAGATACCGGATGCAGAGGGTACGCGGCGATCGACATGCCCGCGTTGCGGTGAACAGGCACTGGTGTTTCAGGAAGGTTGCGCCACCTGTTTGTCGTGCGGATTTTCGAAGTGCAGCTGAGGTAGGGTTTGACAGGAGGCAGAACTTGTTCTATCTTTGTTCTCATGATGCAAGGCTTCCCCATTTCCGCAAAACTCCCCGAAGACTTGGGCTTCGGCGAACGCTTCTGGTACTGGCGCGGCATTTCGGGCCAGTCTTACATCCACTCGATCTATACACGCGAGGCCTGTCCCCCGCTTCCCGGCGCGGTCTTCGTGGTTGTGAGGCAGGTTGAAGGGCGGCGCTGTCCGCTGGCCGTAGGCCGCTTTCCTGCGGCATTCGAAGGCCGGTCCTTCGATATTGCGGCCTATGCTCCTGTCATCCGTAGGGGCGACGAGATCCATGTTCACCTGCTGGCTCGCGACAACGACGGCGCTTCGCGCGTCCAGTCCGATTTACAGCAGGCCTTGAGCGAGCCCGCGGAAGCTGAAAAGGTTGCACCTTCGGGCTTCGCAGAACCCGCTCAACTCGTCTTGATCGCGGCCTGATCCTCAAGCCTGCGCGCAAGCCGTTCCAGTGTTTGATCCTTGATCTTCATCTCGCGCAGGTGACTTACGGTGTTCATGACATAGTCGGTACAGTGACCTGATACGCCCTGCCCGTGCTGCACATGCATGGCAAGGTCATCGTCACCGAGCTGCCCGGTGTACTGCCGGTGCTTCCGGTCGACGACATAGGTCACCGCTTCCACCTGCCGTCCGGTCGAGCGCAGTGTAATGGTCATCCGCTTTTCGAGATAGACCATCGTCACCTGCTCGCGCGCTCTGAGGTAGTCCAGCGTGCCGTCCCATTTTTCGGGTGCGATCTCGAAACCTATGCCATGGCATGATCCACCGAGGTCGAGGCCAAGCACCAGCCCCGGCTGCTCCGGCGTTCCCCTGTGCACGTAGGAATAGACGCAGAGGCGGCGATGATAGCCGCGCACCAGCGCCGGCTCGCTGCGGATGAAGTCGAAGCCCGGCCGCCACATCAGCGAACCATAGCCAAAAATCCAGAACTGCTGCATGATCGGCACCATCAGTAACGCAAAACGTGAGTTGGGATCAAATGCCGAATGAAGCAGCACGGACCTGGAAAATGCTGCTTCCGCTGGTGTCGGTTCTGACCATTGCAGTTCTGTGGTCCATCTACTGGTTTGTTGCCATCGGTATCGCGAAGGACAAGGTTGCCGAGACACGCGAAGCGCTTGCCGGTCAGGGAACCACACTCACCTGCACGAATGAATCATGGGGTGGCTTTCCCTTCCGCTTCGAGTTTGACTGCTCCTCGCCGGTGCTCAAATGGCAGGACAAGGCAGAGGCGAGATCGGGAAATCTTCTGGCGGTGGCCCTTGCTTACAATCCCTGGCAGACCGTGTTTCTCATCGATGGACCCTCCACAGTCCCAGGCCTGAATGCGCAGCCCGTTACCGCGCAGCATGAGCGTATCATTGCCAGCGTGACCCTGGGCAAGAACTATGAGCCAAGCTTTTCATCTGAGATTCCGAGACTTGCAATATCCGGATTGCTGACAGCGGAACGCATCATGCTCCACACGCTGCCCAATTCTGAAGGCGGCACTGGCGTTGCGGCTTCCGTGTCGAAATTGAGTTATCAGCCTGACGGACGGCCTCCGCTTCTCATCGATGACAGCAATGTGCTGGGCGTTCTGCAGCCGGACATGAGCGTGAAGGTCGACAAGGTCGAGTTGTCGCAAGGCGCAGTGCGCTATTGGGGATCCGGCATGGTCAGCCTCGATCCGGAGCGCCGCATCTCCGGAAAACTCTCGACCGAGACCAATGATCTCGACGGGCTTCTCAAGATTCTCGAGCCGCACTTCGACATGACGGATCAGGAAAAGGCCGGTTTCCGCACCGTACTGGGTCTTCTTGGCAATGAAGCCAAGGCCGATATTGTCGCAAGGGACGGGCAGCTTTTCATCGGACCCTTCAAGGCCGCCGACCTGTTGCCGCTCTATTGAACCTTCGGTGCGCCGCGGCCGAAATCGGGCGCCGCCGTATCCTGCCCCGCCGCAATGATGTTACGGCGGATCTGGCGCGAGCGGTTGAAGATGTTGAACAGCGTCTCGCCGTCTCCCCAGCGGATGGCGCGCTGCAATGCCGAGAGATCTTCTGAAAACCGCCCGAGCATTTCCAGCACCGCGTCCTTGTTGTTCAGGAACACATCGCGCCACATGGTGGGATCAGACGCCGCGATACGCGTGAAGTCGCGGAAGCCGCCGGCCGAGAACTTGATGATTTCCGAATCTGTCACCTCTTCGAGATCGGCGGCCGTCGAGACAATGTTGTAAGCGATAAGATGGGGAAGATGGCTGGTGATGGCGAGCACCAGATCATGATGTTCCGGCGTCATCGTCTCGACATTCGAGCCGCAAGCCCGCCAGAAGTCAGCGAGTCTTTCAACTGCACCCGGACTTGAATCAGGCAGGGGTGTCAGGATGCACCAACGGTTGATGAAGAGTTCCGCAAAACCCGATTCCGGTCCGGATTGCTCCGTGCCCGCGATCGGATGGCCCGGAATGAAATGTACGCCATGGGGCACGTGCGGCACCACGTCGCGAACCACGGCACCCTTCACCGAACCGACGTCGGTCAATATGGCGCCGGGCTTGAGCGATCCCGCGATCTCAAGGGCCAGGGCTCCATAGGTTCCGACAGGCGAACACAGGATCACAAGATCCGCGTCGCGCACCGCCTCACCAGCAGTCGCGAAAACCTTGTCGGCGAGCATCAGTTCCGCTGCCTTCGCCCGCGTGCTCTCGCTTCTGGCATAGCCGGTGATCTCGCGGGCAAGGTTCTGCTTGCGAACGGCGTGAGACAGCGACGAGCCGATCAGGCCGATGCCGATCAGCGCGATGCGCTCGAAAAGCGGCGTCATGACAGGAATTTCTGCAAGGTGGCAACAAGTGCGCGATTTGCCTCTTCCGTTCCAACTGTGAGACGGAGCGCCTGCGGAACACCGTAGCTGTCCATCTGCCGCAGCACGAAGCCTTTGTCCTGCAGATAACGGTCCGCAGCATGTGCGTTATGCGCCGCGTCCATCGGGAAATGGACCAGAAGGAAATTGCCGACGCTTGGCGTCACCGTAAGGCCAAGCGCTTCCAGCTCTGTGGTTAACCACGGAAGCCACTGGTCGTTGTGGGAGACGGCCTGCTCGACAAAAGCCTGATCGGCCATTGCCGCTGCGCCAGCTGCAATCGCAGGCGCGCTTACATTGAATGGCCCGCGGATGCGGTTCAGCACATCAGCCACATGAGCGGGGCAATAGGCCCAGCCGAGGCGCAGCGCGGCGAGGCCGTGGATCTTCGAGAAGGTCCGCGTCATCACCACATTGTCGGAGGTGGCGACAAGCTCGATCCCCGATTCATAGTCGTTGCGCCGCACATATTCGGCATAGGCCGCATCGAGCACCAGCAGCACATGCTTCGGCAATCCGGCGTGCAGCCGCTTCACTTCGCTGAACGGCAAATAGGTTCCGGTCGGATTGTTGGGGTTGGCGAGAAACACGATCCGCGTCCGCTCGTTCACCAGCTTCAGCATGGCATCGATGTCTGCAGTGAAATTCTTCTCCGGCGCAACGATCGGCGTGGCCCCGTTGGACTGGATGGCAATGGGATAGACGAGGAACCCATACTGGCTGTAGACCGCTTCATCGTCCGGCCCCAGATACGCATGCGCCAGCAGTTGCAGCAGCTCATCGGACCCCGCACCGCACACGATATTCTCGGGCTTCAATCCATAACGCGAGGCAATGGCCTCGCGCAGCACGGTGGCGTTGCCGTCAGGATAAAGTTCAAGTTTTTCCGAACCGGCCTTGTAGGCAGCAACGGCTTTGGGGCTGGCGCCGATGGGCGACTCGTTTGACGAAAGCTTGTAGATCTTCGCACCCTTGGCACCGCTTTTTCCGGGGACATAGGCTTCGATATTGAGAATGCCAGGGCGCGGTTGCGGGCGGGCGGGCGCGTGGGAAACAGTCATGATGGTGTGACCTCGATTGAACGGGGATAACGGCCGGCGATCAAAACGCCGTCCTTGCCGTGCGATGCGGCCAATACCTGGCCGTCTGAAAGGAATCCGGGCAGGCAGGTGATGGTCCATGCGCCAGAGGGTGCCTGCCAGCTTGCGCCCGACATGATATTGCCGCGGCTGATCAGGATGGTTTCATCCGCACCGCTTGGCACCGGTTCGGCATGTCCGAAAATCAGGAGTTCGGGGATTTGCCCGCCATCGATCACCGGCAGGCAGCCGATAAGCCGGGCTCCCATTTCTGAAACGTCAGCGAAGTGCTCCGCCCACGGAGCGGTTGTGCGGGCGATGACGAGATCGCCCTTGAGCTGACCGAGGGCGCCGAAGGTTTTTGCGGCATCCTGATGCACCTCGATGGCCATGCCGCAAAAATGCTCTGCAAGACTGACCCTGAGGTTTGTGTCTTGAGCCAGATCCGCATCGATATGCAAGACAACGGGTGCCTGTGATTGGGTGGACATGGACAGGATCACCCGCCAAAGACGCACCAGAAGTTCGGGTGAAATCTTTCCGTCTGCCCGAGCGATCAGCCGCCGCAGCATGCTCGCCTCGCGCGCCGGCCTGAGAGGAGAAGCAACAATCGTGCCGTCGTTCTGCTTGGTTGCGCGCACCTTGGCCGTCGCCTCGAAGCGTCGTACCACCAGATCGAGCAAAGCATCATCGACGGCATCGATCTCGCGCCTGATATTTTCCAGCAATGTATCGGGCTTGGCAATAATCATGGGTCAGAAGGCTCTTGAGGCGCTGTCCCCCGCCGGACCCTGAAGCCCGCCGAGGCGGGGTATTCATAGGGGCACCCTTCAGAAATGCAAATATATCCTATTGGTCGGCTGTCATACCGCGCCGGGATGGAATGGGCAGCAGGGCCGGGCGTTGCCGGGCCGCAAACCGCCTCACGCGCTTTCCGGATGCCGTGGCATAGACCTGCTTCACCGCCTCGACCACGATGACACCGGAAACGGCGGGCATCAGCCTGGCGCCCACATTCTCGATGGCGGAGGCCGAGGACAGGACCATGCCCTTTGTCGAGGGTGGAAAGTAGAGAGCGTGCGACCAGGAAACGGCTGAGAACTGGCTTTCCCGCAACAGGCGGGAGAGCTGGGGCCGCGAGAAGGGCTGCCCGTAGCCGAAAGGTGATGAATCAAACCGCGCCCAGACACCCCTCCGGTTTGGCACGACCAGCAGCAATCGGCCTTGTGGTGCCAGCACGCGCCATATTTCCTTCAGCATTTCGCCCGGCGAGTCAGTGAACTCCAGCGCATGGACCACGATTGCCACATCGACCACGCTCTCGAGAAGCGGCAGGTCGCATTCGTCGATCAGGGCCGACTGTACGGCACCCTCGTCCGGCCAGCGGAAAACTCCCATTCGCGCCATCATGAAGGCGATCAGCACCTCTGCGGAGGGCATACAGTCAGAGAGATAGGGCATGGCATAGCCAAGACCCATTACCTTTGCGCCCTTTACCCCCGCAAGGCTGGGCCGGAGGCGGTTGGCAATGGCGCGCCGTGTGGCGCCGCCGAGGCGGCTCACGTAGAATTCACGTAGATCCACGATATCCATTGGTCCAAGGATAGCCTCTTGGGGTAAACAGATCACCCCGGAAATATGTGAAGGTCCCGCAACCCCATGGCCCATCTCGAAATGCACCAGTTCATCTGCGGCCAAGACAATTACGGCCTTCTGGTCCACGATCATAAAAGCGGGGCAACGGTCTCGATCGATGCGCCAGATGCCGTCGAGATCGAGACGCAGTTGAAAAAGCGCGGCTGGCAGCTTACCCATATCTTCACCACGCACCACCACGCCGACCATGTGCAGGGAAACGGAGCGTTGAAGGAGCAGTTCGGCTGCGTCATCGTCGGGCCGAAGGCCGAGGCGGACCGGATTCCGGGAATCAGGGTCGAGGTGTCAGGCGGCGAAAGCTTCAACTGGACAGGGCGTGAGGTGAAAATCTTTGCCTGCCCCGGCCATACCAAGGGGCACATCGCCTACCACATCCCCTCGGAGTATTCGCTCTTCACGGCAGATACGCTGTTCTCGTTGGGCTGCGGGCGCGTCTTCGAGGGCACGATGGAGGAGATGTATCACTCGGTAAACCAGTTTCGCGATCTTTCGCCCTCGACCTACGTCTATTGCGGCCACGAATACACGCTCTCGAATGCAAAATTCGCGCTCTCGGTCGAGGCCGAAAACCGCATGCTGCAACAACGCGCAGCGCTGGTGACGCAGCTTCGTCAGGACGGCAAGATGACCTGCCCGACCACGATTGGCGAAGAATTGAAGACCAATCCCTTTCTGCGCACCGACAGCCCTGAAATCCGCCGGAACCTGACGATGGAAACCGCGAGCGACGCGGAGGTCTTCGCCGAACTGCGCCGCAGGAAAGACAGCTTCAGGTAGTCTGGGGGGCCTTCCGGAAAAGCATGTCGCTGGCGGCGATCACGGCACCCGCCGTGATCAGCATACAGGCGGCGACCACCGACCAGTGCAGCGGTGCGAAGCCCGCGGCGACGAGGATGAGCGTGGACAGCAGCGGCGAGGCATAGGATGCCGCGCCCAGCACCATGATGTCTCCATGCTTCACGCCAAAGTCCCAAGTATAGAAGGCCGCACCAACAGGCAACAGGCCAAGGCCCAGCACCGCCAGCCATTGTGTGGCGCCGTCGGGCCAAACCGTCTGTTCGAACATCAGGTGCGAGATCAGCGACAGGATTGCCGTCACCATGCAGAATCCGGCGACCACATCGGTTGAAACCTTGCCGAAGCGGCGCGACAGAACCGAATAGCTGGCCCAGATGACAGCACAGGCGAAAGCCAGCAGGTGCCCGTTCCTGATGCCGTCCTGCAGGCCAAGGCTTTCGCCCTTGGTGATGACGAGCACCGCTCCGCCAAGCCCGAAAACGACACCGAGCAGATGATGGGCTTTTAGTTTTTCGCCCGGAAGCAGTGCCGAGAACACCACGAGGAGCAGCGGCCAGAGATAGGCAATCAGGCTGACCTCGACGGGAGGTGCGGCCCGGATCGCTGAGAAATAGACGAAGTGATATCC
>JBKJQU010000208.1:0-3812 GCA_046594995.1 Aestuariivirga sp. | reverse complement strand
TCGCTTCTCTTCGTGACTTCCACGGAAGACATCGGCACCCGGACGCCATGTTACGCAATTCAATGGCCCGCACCTTGGCCGAAGACCGCTTAAGTCGCCGTTAACGATAGGGGCCCGGAACTGCCTGAAGTTGCATTCCGGCATGAAGAACACGCATTCGCCACCACGCATTTCCTGTGGCATAGGTTAAGGGCATGACGGGTCTGCCTCGATCTTCAGAAAACACAGCACGCCTGAACCTTGTCCTGGCCGTGGGCATCGTTCTGCTCACGCTGGCGGCGCTCTGGCTGATGGGGCGCGTGCCCATCTGCACCTGCGGAAGCATGAAGTTCTGGTTCGGCTCGGTCACGGGTGATGAAACCTCACAGCACTTTACCGACTGGTACACGCTGAGCCACATCATCCATGGCTTCCTGTTCTATGGCGCAACGTGGCTCTTGTTCCGCAACTGGAGCTTCGGATCGAAGCTGTTGATCGCCACGGTGGTCGAAGCCGGATGGGAAATCTTCGAGAACACCAGTTTCATCATCAACCGCTACCGCGAGCAGACCGTCTCGCTTAACTACTATGGTGACAGCGTATTGAATTCATTCGGCGATCTTCTGGCCATGATGCTCGGTTTCGTGCTGGCCTCGCGTTTGCCGGTATGGGCAACGGTTGCAACCGGCCTGTTCTTCGAACTGCTCGCAGTCTACGTGATCCGCGACAATCTCTCCCTCAACATCGTCATGCTGCTGTGGCCCAACGAGTTCATCAAGAACTGGCAGATGGGAATCTAAAGTCTTGTTCCTGCGTCTGAAATTCTACCGTCCATATCGCGGATGCGCGGGTTCGATCAGGAAATACGCCCACAGCGACACGCGCTCCTCGCCATAGACCAGCACCTTGCAGATCGTGCCGGTCACCGAGAGAACCGGCCCTTCCCGGCCATCCGGGATCATCACCTGCTGGCCCACCTCGCACCAGTTCTCCGGTACGGGCGGTGAGTTCGGCAGCGTCATCAGAATCAGGGTGCCAAGCACGGTCTTCATGGTGGCGATTGAAGCGAAAGCGGCGCCCGGAATCAAGAGGCCCTGAGCGCCGAGGGCGGCTTCCCATACCGGTTCCGGAAACTGCGCGAAAATAGCGGCAGCGATGAGAAGCCGCAGGCCACCGCGATCTCGCGGATGCTCATGGCCGAATAGGTGATGAGGCGCTCGGCCTTTTCCAGCCGCAGCTTGAGATAAAAACCCATGGGACGCTCGTTCAATACATCGCGAAAAAGACGCTCCATCTGCCGCACCGAAATTCCCGCAACTTGCCCCAGCGCCGCCGCATCCAGCGGGTCTTCGCCCTGCTCTTCCATGGCGGTGATGATTTTCAAAAGCCGCGCATCGGTAGTGCCATAGCGCGCGGCTGCCGGAAGCCGCGCCTGAGTCGGCGCTTCCATCGAGCGGAAGTGAACGAGTTGGTCCGCCACCATCACCGCCAGCGGGCGGCCCAGCAGCCTTCCGATCCAGTCCAGCATCATGTCGATGGCCGCGGCACCGCCAGCACAGGTCATGCGGTCGCGGTCCGTCACATAAAGCGATTGCTCAGCCTGGACCTTCGGATAGCTTTCGCGGAAGCCGGGCAGGCTCTCCCAGTGGCAGGTCGCGCGGTAGTCATCCAGTACACCCGCCTCCGCCAGCAGGAACGGGCCGGTATCGATGGCGGCCATCAGCACGCGCCGCCGCGCAAGGCTCTTGATCGCCGCCAGCATCGGCCGGGTCACTCCCTTTTCCGGCTCGTAGCTGGCCGAAATCACCGCCATGTCCGGCGTGCCCACGTCCGAAAGCGTCCCCGATACCGAAACCGGAATGTCGTTCGACGCTGCCACCGGATGGCCATCGCCCGATACAAAGCGCCATGAGAAGGTCGGGCCTGCGAAACGGTTCGCCACGCGCAAGGGTTCGAGCGCGCCATAAAGCGCGATCATGGAAAACTTCGGCACCAGTAGGAAGACGACATCGTATCTGGCCATGGCGATAAAAGAAAAGCCAATGGCGGAAAAAGTCAAATGCCGATTTCGAATGCAGCCTAGGCTTCGCGCCATCATTAGGAGGAATCCATGCAGCCCAAAGTCATTATCACCTGCGCGGTCACGGGCGCGGGCGACACGGTCGGCAAGCACCCGGCCATTCCGGTCACGCCGGAGCAGATCGCCAATTCGGCCTTGGAAGCCGCCAGCGCGGGCGCCACAATCGTCCACTGCCATGTGCGCAATCCTGAAACCGGCAAGGGCGCCAGAAGCGTCGACCTCTACCGCGAGGTGATGGAACGCATCCGCGACAAGAACAAGGACGTCATCATCAACCTCACCGCCGGCATGGGCGGCGATGTGGAAGTGGGTGCGGGCGAAAACCCCATGCACTGGGGCCAGGGCACCGATCTTGTGGGCCCGCAGGAACGCCTCATCCACATCAAGGAACTTCGCCCTGAAATCTGCACGCTCGATTGCGGCACGCTGAACTTCGGCGATGGCCACACCATCGTCATCCAGACGCCCGCCCAGCTCCGCGAACAGGCAAAGCTCATCATCTCCTATGGCGTGAAGCCTGAAATGGAAATTTTTGACTCCGGCAATCTCTGGTTCGCGAAGCAGCTCCACATGGAAGGGCTGATCCAGGATCCGCCGCTGTTCCAGCTCTGCCTCGGCATCCCGTGGGGCGCTCCCTATGATTCGGAAACCATGGCCTACCAGAAGGCGCAGCTTCCGCCCGGCGCCATCTGGGCCGCCTTCGGTATCGGCCGCAACGAGTTCCCCGCCGTGGCGCAGGCCGTGCTGCTGGGCGGCCATGTGCGCGTTGGCCTGGAAGACAATCTCTACCTCGAGCGCGGCGTCTACGCCTCGAATGGCACGCTGGTCGAAAAAGCCGTTAAGATCATCGAGCTTCTCGGCACCAAGGTCGCCTCGCCGGATGAGGGCCGCGAAATCCTGAAGCTGGCACCGAGGAAGCTGTAACATGGCGAGGACCATCAAAACCGTTGGCATCGCGGGCACCGGCCTCATCGGTGCCGGCTGGGCGGCGCGCCTGCTGTTTCGCGGCTACAACGTCATCGCGTTTGACGTTTCCCCCGCAGCCGAAGAGCGCCTGAAGGCGCAGATCAAGACGGCATGGCCCTCGCTTGAAGCACTGCTGGGCAAGCCCGTGAAGAAAGGCAAGCTCACTTTTACCACCGATTTGAAGGAGATGGCGTCAAGGGCTGACTTCATTCATGAAGCAGCCCCCGAGCGTGAGGACCTCAAGATCAAGCTCTTCCGCGAGATCGACGCGGCAGCGGCCCCGCACGTGATCATCGCCTCATCATCCTCAGGCTTCCTCCCCACCAACCTGCAAAGCCAGTGCAAGCATCCTGAGCGCGTCATCATCGGGCATCCCTTCAACCCGGTGTATCTCCTACCGCTGGTCGAGATCGTCCCCGGCGAGAAGACGGCCCCTGAATCGCTCGACCGCGCCACAGAATACTTCGAGGCCATCGGCATGCAGGTGTTGAGGCTCAAGCGCGAGATCATGGGCTATGTCTGTGACCGGCTTCAGGAAGCGATGTGGCGCGAGGCGCTGCACATTCTCAACAAGGATATCGCGACGACCGGCGACATCGACGATTCGATCGTTTATTCCGCCGGCATGCGCTGGGCCTTCATGGGCTCGTTCCTCACCTATCATGTGGCGGGCGGCCCCGGCGGCATGCGCGATTTCATCAAGCAGTTCGACCCGACACTAGAACTCGACTGGACTGATTTGAAATTTCCGAAATGGAACGAGGCACTGGAGAAGCGCCTGGTCGAG
>JBKJQU010000271.1:0-3659 GCA_046594995.1 Aestuariivirga sp. | reverse complement strand
CAATGCTGGCGCCATTCTGCGAGAAGGCGACATAGTCGGCTCCGGCCTCTGCCGCTTCCATGGCGAAGTGGCGCGAACTGCCCGCGTAAGCGCCGACGAAACGGTTCTTGCCGAGGGACTGGCGCGCTTCCGACACGGCCTCGGTGCCAGCTTCGACCTGCACGCCATCGGCACCGCTTTTTGGTGCGTCACGCGGTTCGCCGCTGACCATGACGGCGACGCCCAAGCCTTGAGCGGGGCCGGTGAGGTCTTTCGCAATGCTCGCGGGCACGAGAAGGCTCGCCACGTCTCCCGCCTCGCAGGCTGCACGAATGCAGTCCACGAGGACGTTCACGGGCACACCTTCCGGTGCGACGAGGAAAAGGCGCGGAATCAGGCCGCTTTCTCCTGATCCAGGTTCCAGGTGCCGGTGGCGGCAAGGGCGTTCATGCGGGCGCGGTGGGAAAAAGCCTTCTGGCCGGCGGCCACGTTCTCAGGCTTGCCGCCCCAGGCTTTCAGTGCATCGGCCTGCAGGGCGCGGCCGTAGGAGAAGGTAAGCTTCCACGGCAGCGAGCCCATGGCGTTCATGAGGCTGAGGTGTGCTGTCGCATCCTCGCTGGACTGGCCGCCCGAGAGGAAGGCGATGCCGGGTACGGCGGCGGGTACGCAGCGGCGCAAGACCTTGACCGTCTTGTGGGCCACTTCCTCGCGGCCGGCCTGGGTTGCGCATTTCTTGCCGGAGATGACCATGTTGGGCTTCAGGATGATGCCTTCCAGTGCCACGCCGGCGTGGTTCAGTTCGATGAAGGTTTCGCGCAGCGCCCATTCGGTAATTTCGGCGCAGGTGTCGATGTCGTTGTCGCCGTCCATCAGCACTTCGGGCTCGACCATCGGCACGATGCCGCCGGCCTGGCAGATGGCGGCGTAGCGGGCGAGTGCATGGGCGTTGGCATGGATGGCGTTGTGGGAGGGCGAACCATCGCCGATGGCGATGACGGCGCGCCACTTGGCGAATTCCGCACCAAGCTTTGCATATTCGGCGACGCGCTCGGCGAGGCCATCGAGGCCTTCGGTGATCGTGTCGCCCGGGCAGAAGGGAAGGGGCTTCGGGCCCTTGTCGAGCTTGATGCCGGGCACGGCACCGGCGGCCTTGATGACATCGACGAGGGACGTGCCATCGGCGGCCTTCTGGCGGAGCGTTTCGTCGAACAGGATGACGCCGGAGATACAGGACTTCATCGCGTCTTCCGAACGGAACAGCATTTCGCGATAGTCGCGGCGGTTGGTGTCGGTCGAGTCCAGCCGGATCGACTCGAAGCGCTTGGTGATGGAGCCGGTCGATTCATCGGCGGCGAGAATGCCCTTGCCGGGGGCAACCATGCGAATGGCGATGTCATTCAGTTTTTCGATGTTCATGTCGTTACCTCCAGGGCCTTTACGCCGGGCAGGGGTTTTCCCTCGAGCCATTCGAGGAATGCGCCACCTGCAGTTGAAATATAAGTAAAGCCGTCAGCCACGCCTGCGTGGTTCAGGGCCGATACGGTGTCACCGCCGCCCGCCACGGACACAAGCTTTCCGGCCCTGGTGCGGGCTGCCGCATGTTTTGCCGCAGCGACTGTCGCCGCATCGAAGGGCGGAATTTCGAATGCGCCGAGCGGGCCGTTCCAGACCAGCGTGCGGGCATCGTCGATCGCCGAGCGAATGCGATCGACCGACATCGGGCCAACGTCGAGGATCATACCATCATTGGGGATGCCGTCGACGCCATAGTCATGGGACTCGGCACCGGCCTTGAACTCCCTGGCGACAATGCCATCCACGGGGAGGATGACAGCGCAATTCGCATCTTCCGCCGTGCGGAGGATCTTGCGTGCGGTATCGAGCAAGTCCACTTCGGCGAGGGACTTTCCGACCGAATGGCCTTGCGCCAGCAGGAAGGTGTTTGCCATGGCGCCGCCGATCACCAGCGCATCAACCTTCTTCGCGAGGTTGCCGAGGAGATCGAGCTTGGACGACACCTTGGCGCCACCGACGATGGCGATGACGGGGCGCTTCGGCGTTTCGAGGGCCAGTTGCAGCGCTTTCAGTTCGGCTTCCATGGCGCGGCCCGCAAAAGCCGGGATCAAGTGGGCGAGACCTTCGGTTGAAGAGTGCGCGCGGTGGGCGGCGGAGAAGGCATCGTTGACGAAGAGATCGCCCAGGGAGGCCAGCAGCTTCGAGAAGGCCTCGTCGTTCTTCTCCTCGCCCGCGTGGTAGCGGGTGTTTTCCATCAACACGCATTCGCCGGGCTTTACATCCACCTGCGGCGCTGTTTGCCAGCCGGTGAAGATGAACTTCACCGGGCGGCCCAGATGCTGCTCGAGGGCGGCGGCGACGGGCCGCAGCGACATTTCGGGCACGACCTTGCCCTTGGGCCGGTCGAAGTGGGCGAGCACGATCAGCGCGCCGCCCTTGTCCATGATCTCGCGCAACGTGGGCACCACCCGCTCGATACGGGTGGCATCCGTTACAATGCCGTTGGAGATGGGCACGTTCAAGTCCACCCGGCACAGCACACGCTTGCCGCGAAGGTTTGCGTCATCGAGTGTGCGGAAGGCGGGCATAAGCGGGGTTTCCTTGACTTACGATGCAGCCTTTACCACAGCTTCGGCGGTGATGCCGAAATGCTTGTAGAGAAGCTCGGCCGGGCCGGACGCGCCGAAGCCCGTCATGCCGATGAAAGTGCCGTCGATGCCGATGAAGCGGTCCCAACCGGTGCGAATGCCGGCCTCGATGGCAATGCGGGTCTTCTCCGTGCCGATCAGCTTCGACTTGTAGGCCTTGTCCTGCGCTTCAAAATTTTCCATGGAGGGAACTGAGACGACGCGGGTGGGCTTTCCTGCTTGATCGAGCGTGGCTTTTGCCGCAATGGCGATTTCAACTTCGGAACCGGACGCGAAGATCACGACTTTCGCAGGCTTCTCCGATGTTGCGATGTCATAGGCGCCGCGAGCGCAGAGGTTTTCTTCGGAATAGTTAAGCCGCGCGGGCTTCAGCTTCTGGCGTGTCAGGGCCAGAACGCTGGGGCGGCCGGTATCCTTCAGGGCAAGCTGCCAGCATTCGGCGGTTTCGACCGCATCGCAGGGGCGGTAGACGGCGAGGTTCGGGATGACGCGCATCGCGGCCATGTGCTCGACCGGCTGGTGCGTGGGACCATCCTCCCCGAGGCCGATCGAGTCATGCGTCATCACATAGATGACGCGCTGGCCCATCAAGGCCGAGAGGCGGATCGACGGGCGGCAATAATCGGTGAAGACCAGGAAAGTGCCGCCGTATGGAATGACGCCGCCATGGAGCGCCAGGCCATTCATGGCTGCGGCCATGGCGTGTTCGCGGATGCCGTAATAGATGTAACGGCCGCCGTAATCGGCAGAGCTGAGGGGCTTCAGTTCCTTCGACTTGGTATTGTTCGAGCCGGTCAGGTCGGCGGAGCCCCCAATTGTTTCGGGCACAGCGGCATTGATGACGTCGAGCGCGTTCTGGGATGAATTGCGCGTGGCGATCCACGGCGGGTTCTTGGCGAGTTCCTGCTTGTAGGAGGCAATCACGGCATCGAAACCGGCAGGCAGCGTGCCGGAGATGATACGCTGGAACTCGGCCATGTGAGCGGAGGCATCAAGCGCCTTGTTCCATTTGGCGCG
>JBKJQU010000431.1:0-5097 GCA_046594995.1 Aestuariivirga sp. | reverse complement strand
TCGCCCATTGGCGACACGCCGCCCATGCTGATCGCGCTCGGCGCCACGCTCCACCTCCGCCATGGCGATACAGAGCGTCACATGCCGCTTGAGGATTTCTTCATTGCCTATGGCAAGCAGGACCGGAAACCTGGCGAACTGGTGTGGCGGATCGACGTGCCGAAGTTGAAATCGAACGAGGCCTTCCGCGCCTACAAGATATCGAAGCGCTTCGACCAGGATATCTCGGCCGTCATGTCGGCCTTCAAATTCAAGCTCGACGGCCGCCGCATCGCATCCGCCCGCATCGCCTTCGGCGGCATGGCGGCAACACCGAAACACGCGGCTCAAACGGAAGCCGCACTCACCGGTGTATCGCTGGATGATGAGGCCACGTGGTCAAATGCAATTGCTGCGCTGGCACTCGACTATCAGCCCATCGCCGACATGCGTGCTTCCGCTGCCTATCGCATGGACGTCGCGCAGGGACTGTTGCAGAAGGCTTTGATCGAAGTGGCAGGTGCCACCGCTGACACGCGCGTCGTCGGCCAGCGCAGGGCGGTGGCGTGATGGTCGCAGCCTTTCGCATCATGGAAACACGCACCGTTGGCAAACCGCAGGCCCATGACAGCGCCACGCTTCATGTGCTGGGTACGGCCACCTACATCGATGACATCCGCGACCCCGAAGGCCTCGTCCACGTCTATCCCGGCTTCGCGCGGGATGGCGCGTTGGGCAAGATCATGTCCGTCGATCTTGCCGCAGTCCGCGCGGCGCCGGGCGTCATCACGGTCCTCACCGCGAAAGACATTCCGGGCCACAATGAGTGCAGCCCGACAATCGGTGGCGATCCCATTCTTGCCACCGATTCAATCGCGTTCCACGGACAGGTGATCTTCGCCGTGGTGGCAGTCACGCGTGATGATGCCCGCCGCGCCGGGCGGCTTGCGAAGATCGAAATCGAAACCGCAAGGCCCGCTGTCACCGTCGAGGACGCGCTGGCAATGAGAACGAAGGATGTGGGCGATCCCTATGCCTTCAACCGCCGCGATGTGGCAAAGGCGCTCGCCTCCTCTGCCAATGTCATCGCAGAAAGCTTCCGCATCGGCGGGCAGGAGCATTTCTATCTCGAAGGTCAGGTGAGCCTCGCGGTGCCGGAAGAGCTTGGCGCCGTCACCGTCCATTGCTCCACCCAGCACCCCAGCGAGGTGCAGCACCTTATCGCCGGAATGCTGGATCTTCCGGCAGCTCTTGTAACCTGCGAATGCCGCCGCATGGGTGGCGCGTTCGGCGGCAAGGAGAGCCAGGCCGCGCAATGGGCCTGCCTTGCGGCACTTGCAGCGCGCATCACAGGGCACCCCGCCAAATGTCGCCTCGATCGCGATGAGGACATGATCCTCACCGGCAAGCGCCACGACTTCCGCGTCGACTATCGCGTAGGGCATGACGCCAAAGGCCGCATCACCGGTGTCGATGTCGATTTCCTGTCGCGTTGCGGCTACTCGGCGGATTTGAGCAACGCCATCTGCGACCGCACGATGTTCCATGCGGACAACACCTATCATTACCCGGCAGCCCGCATCGCCACGCGCCGACTTCGAACCAATACCGTATCGAACACTGCCTTCCGCGGCTTTGGCGGGCCGCAGGGCATGGTCTTCGCCGAACGCATGATCGAGGCCATTGCGGTGAGGACCGGGCTCGACCCGCTCGATGTGCGGAAAACCAATCTGTACACGGACAGCCACAGCACCACGCCCTACGGCATGAAGGTCGAGGACAACATCGCGCTCGACATCATCGGGCAACTCGAAGAAACATCTGACTATCGTGCCCGCCGCAAGGAGATCACAGCCTTCAACGCTGCGAACAGGGTGTTGAAAAAGGGCATTTCGCTCACACCCGTGAAGTTTGGCATCTCCTTCACGCTCACTCATCTCAATCAGGCAGGCGCGCTGGTGCATGTCTATACCGATGGCTCGGTACACTTGAACCACGGTGGCACTGAAATGGGGCAAGGGCTCTATACCAAGGTGGCGCAGGTGGTGGCCGAGGAGTTCGGCATCGACGCCGGCTACGTTCGCATCACCGCGACGACGACCGGCAAGGTGCCCAACACATCCGCCACCGCGGCATCCTCTGGCGCCGATCTCAACGGCATGGCGGCGAAGAATGCGGCGGGCACGATCAAGGCGCGGCTCGTCGATTTCGCCGCGAAGAAGTGGAAAGTTCCGAAGACCCGCATCCGCTTCGAAGACAATCAGGTACTGGTCGGCAATCGCAGCATGGGTTTCGGCGAACTGGCGCGGCACGCCCACATGGCGCGAATCTCGCTGTCATCGACGGGCTATTACGCGACGCCAAAGATCGCGTGGGACCGCGCCAAGGCCAAAGGACGCCCCTTCTTCTATTTCGCCTATGGCGCGGCCTGCGCGGAAGTCACCATCGACACGCTGACAGGCGAGATGCGGGTGGACCGCGTCGATATCCTGCATGACGTCGGACGCTCGCTGAACCCTGCGCTGGACATCGGTCAGGTGGAGGGCGGCTTCGTTCAGGGCATGGGCTGGCTCACCACCGAGGAACTTGTCTATGATTCGGACGGCCGCCTTCGTACCCACGCGCCATCGACCTACAAGATCCCCTGCGCGTCTGACGTCCCTGCCGATTTTCGCATCAGGCTGTTTGAGTCCAGAGGCAACAAGGAAGACACGATTTATCGCTCCAAGGCCGTGGGCGAGCCTCCGCTGATGCTTGGCATTTCCGTATGGACTGCCATATTTGACGCCATCGCGAGTCTTAAACTCTTGCACATTCCAGCACTTGACGCGCCTGCCACGCCTGAGGCCATATTGAAGGCCGTGAGGGGAATGAAGGCATGAAGATCTGGCCGGTCATCGAACGGGCACTCAACGCACATGGCACATGTGTGATGGTCTCCGTCGTGCTGGCCGAAGGCTCGGTTCCGCGTGAGGAGGGTGCGCGGATGATCGTGACGCCTGAAGGCTTCCACGGCACCATCGGCGGTGGCACACTAGAATGGAAGGCACTTGCCGCTGCCCAGGCCATGCTGGGAGGGCCCGCCGCCACGCGCATCATCACGCAATCGCTTGGTCCCGATCTCGGCCAATGCTGCGGCGGCCGCGTGAAGCTTGCGGTTGAAGCTTTCGACCGCGCCAGCCTTGCCGCCGTCGAGGACCTCGCCAAACGCGAATCCGATGGCGTCTTCAAGATTACCAACCGAATTACTGGCCTCCTCAACACGGAGAGTTTTGGTGAACAGCGCCGCAGCGTTCTGATCTTTGGTGCAGGACACGTCGGCCGCGCGCTGGTGCTCGCACTGGCGCCCTTGCCTTATGATGTCATATGGACCGATCCGCGGCCTGAGGCTTTTCCGGGTGCTGCACCTTCGAATGCGAAGGTCGTCAGCGGCGATCCTCTGATGATCATTCCGCACGCGACCGAAGGTTCGCTCGCCTTCGTGATGAGCCACAGCCATGCGCTCGATCTTGCGATTGTCGATGCGGCACTTCGCAACCCGAACATTGCGCATGTGGGCGTCATCGGCAGCGCCACCAAGCGAGCCCGCTTCGGGAAGCGCCTGCGCGAGGCGGGGGTCGATGAGGCGCGGGTGAAAGCGATGATCTGCCCTATCGGCATCGGCGGCATCAGGTCGAAGCTTCCGGCCGCCATCGCCGTTGCAACAGTGGCACAGATCATGATGCTCGACGAGGCGCTTCATGCCCGGGGCGAGAATCATGCTCCTCTCCAAAAACGCACGGCAGGGTAGGCCATATGGAATATCTCCTCGAGGCCCTGAACGTCACCAAGATCTTCGGCACGCTGAAGGCCAATGATGATGTGACGTTGAAAGTGAAGCCCGGAGAAACGCACGCCTTCCTCGGTGAAAATGGCGCTGGAAAATCCACGCTGGTCAAAATGATTTACGGCGCGCTCCAGCCCACATCTGGCGAATTTCGCTGGATGGGAAAGACTGTGTCGATAGCCAATCCGGCAGCCGCGCGGAAACTTGGCATCGGTATGGTGTTCCAGCACTTCTCGCTGTTCGATGCGTTAAGCGTTGCGGAAAACATCGCATTGGCCATGCCCGGCGCATTCGACATGGCAAAGCTGTCGCAGCGGATAACGCGGGTGTCGAAGGATTATGGCCTGCCGCTCGAATCCAGCGCCATTGTTGCCGATCTTTCCGTGGGTGAGCGCCAGCGGATCGAAATCGTGCGCTGCCTGCTGCAGGAACCGAAGCTTTTGATCATGGATGAGCCGACAGCGGTGCTGACCCCGCAGGAGGCTGACCAGCTTTTTCTCACCCTTGGCCGCCTTGCGCGCGAAGGCTGCGCGGTGATCTATATCAGCCATCGCCTCGAAGAGGTGAAGCGCCTCTGCCACAACGCCACGATCCTCCGCCATGGCAAGGTCGTCGCCAATGTCGATCCCACGAAGGAGACGGCATCGAGCCTTGCCAGGCTTATGGTCGGCGGCGAAATCCACGTGGTGCGTGCCTCGCGCAAAGACAAAACGGGCACAGCACGCCTCAGGCTCGACAAGCTTAATCTCCATGCCGATGGTCCTTTCTCGGTCGAACTCAAGAACATTTCTCTTGATGTGAAGGCGGGCGAAGTCGTCGCCATCGCGGGCGTTGCCGGCAATGGCCAGTCGGAATTCTTCGACGCGGTATCGGGTGAACGTTCGCTGCCGCGTGATGCGATGCTGCTGATCGACGGCAAGCCCATGGGCCATCACGGTGTCAATGCCAGACGCAACGCAGGCGCTGCCTTTGTGCCGGAAGAACGGCTCGGCCATGGCGCCGTGCCGGGATTCAGGCTTTCGGAGAACGTCATCCTCACGCGTCATTCATCCGATGAAACACTGGTGAAATCCGGCATGATGCAGAAGAATGGCGCATCGGGTGTGAGCGAGCGCGTGATCAAGGCTTTCGACGTGCGCAAGGGCAAGCCTGATCCGGAAGCCCGCGCGCTGTCAGGTGGAAACTTGCAGAAGTTCGTTGTTGGCCGCGAACTTGACCGCAAGCCCGGTGTGCTGGTCATCAACCAGCCGACATGGGGTGTCGATGCCGGAGCCTCCGCCACCATCCGTCAG
>JBKJQU010000369.1:0-3490 GCA_046594995.1 Aestuariivirga sp. | reverse complement strand
CGTCATCGTGGCTCCCGGCGGATAATCGGTTTCCGGAACGACTTCAAGCCAGTGGCTTGACGGCTCGTCACCATAGCCGGCAAGATATCCTGTTCCCGATTGCGTGAGGTTCTTGCCGACGAAGATTGCGTAGCTCATCCTGGCTCCGGAGCTAAAAGCTTTAGATACTGTCGATGGCAGCGGCGTTTGCCGCGCCGCTGCTTCATCGCTAACTGATCTTCAACAGCGCTATGCCACGACCCACCAGCGTTCAACGGCGCGCGACCCGTCGAAGGGTCCTTCCGACGACAGCGGCCCATGCGAGATGGTGTTGTTGCGCGCCATCACAAAGTCGGCGAAGGCGAACACCAGCGCTCCGCCATCGTCGTGGAGGATCTGCTGCATCTCGCCATACATTGCCCGCCGCTTCTCTGGCTCCAGTTCCCCAAGAGCCGCAATGCGCAAAGATTCAAACTTTGCATCACTCCAGAAAGTGTCGTTCCAGGCGGCACCCTTTGTATAGCCAATGGCAAACATTTCGCCCTCTGTCGGATATCCGCCCCAGTAGCACGCGCAGAAGGGCTTCTTTAGCCAGACGTTGTCCCAATAGGCATCATTCGCTTCCCGCACCACATTGAGTTCGATACCGGCACGCCGCGCATGCTCGGAATAGAGCACGGCTGCATCGGTAGCGCCGACAAAAGCGGCTTCAGCCGTGCTGAGGTCCAGCTTCAGGTTCGCAATGCCTGCCTTTTTCAAATGGAACCTGGCGCGGTCCGGATCATATTTCCGCTGCGGTATATCTTTGGCCCAGTATCGATAGGATGGCCCAATTGGCGTGTCATTGCCAAGCTGGCCGTAACCATAGAGAATCTTCTCCATGAGATCTTCACGGTCGATGGCGTATTTGAGGGCTAGCCGCACATCCACATTGTTGAAAGGTGCAACGTCTGTCCGCATCGGGAAGGTGTAGTGCAAAGATCCTGTCACACGGTCAAGCGTGATGTTGGGCTGGGACTTGAGAAGTTCCACCGTCTTGAGGTCCACCTCATCAATCGCCTGCACTTCACCACTCAGCAAGGCATTGGTGCGCGCACTCGAATCCTGAATGGAAAGCAGTTCCACTTCGTCGGCAAAGGCGCGGTCGTCACGGAAATAGTTTCGATTTCGCTCAAGATACGCTTTCACGCCAGGCTCATACTGTTTGAAAATATAGCCACCGGTGCCATTGCGGGATTCCCAGTTCATCCGCTCTCCGTCAGCGGGATACACTGTAAAGGCTTCGGTATTGAGAATAGTCGGAAGATCGGCATTGGCGGTGTTCATCGTGATGATGACACCGGAATTTCCATCGGCTTTCACCTCGATGAACTGGTCAGCAATAGGTTTCACGAATGACTTGGAGCCGGCCACCCGATGATGGTTGATCGATACAACAACGTCTTCGGCCTTCAGTGGTTTGCCATCGTGGAAGGTGACCCCACGGCGCAGCTTGAAATGCCAGGTCTTGCCGTCGGTCGTGTCCCAGCTTTCGGCAAGGGCTGGACCTACCGTGCCATCTGGCAGCAATTCAGTGAGCGTGTTGGTAAAGGCTTGGGCTATAAGGCTCTGGAAGGCATTGGTCAGTAGCCCTGGATCTGTCGAGTCCGTTGTGGAGCCATGTCTGGATGCAAGGACCATTTTGCCACCCCGAACCGGCGTCTGGGCCCGGGCTGGCAGTCCTAAAACGCCAATGCCACCTGCTGCAGCTGAAAGCTTCAACGCATTGCGGCGGTTAATAGAGGGCAACAGAAGATCGGTCTTGCGCATGAGTGTTCTCCAAAGCCAAACAATCGTTCTAGCAATCACACTATCAAACGCGGCTTTGATGCAAAGGCAGCAACCTGCAGTGAGTTTACGCGACTTGCAGCTATGCTACCGTATGCATTCAAGAAGGTAGCAACATGCAGGACGATCTCGCCTCGAATCTGAGAATGATATCAACGCACCGCCGTTCGGTGGCCGAATTTTGCCGGGAGCTGGGTTTCAACCGGCAGCAGTTTGCACGTTATCTCACCGGAGAGTCCCGCCCCTCGCCTCACAACCTCAAGCGCATTACCGATGGCCTGGGGATTCCCTTGGCCGATCTCATGAAACCTCACGCGGAATTCATTTCACGCTATGGAGGGTCAGGCAACGAGCGCCAAACCATTCCACTCATCGATCGAGCGTTCCCGGGTGATATCAGGAAGCTCCGCCCGCTGCTTGGCTTCTACCACGGGCACTTCGAAGTGCCGAACTCTGCCGGCCTTATTGTCCGCTCTTTGGTTCACCTCGCCGAGCAAGACGGTAAAATCATTTCGAAGTCGATCGAGCGGCGCACGCCGCGTGATGACGCCGGCGGTTATCTTTCAAAGTATCATGGCCTCGCCAGCTATCTCGGCAACTGCGTCTTCGTCGTCGAGTTCGAATACCTCACAGGCGACTCCATTGTGGAAACGGTTCTGTTCCCACCTTACAGACGTAAACTCGACATCATGTCTGGCCTCACCTTCGGAGTAACCTCGCGCGTTCACCGTCAGCCATTTGCCTCGGGCGTAATCTGGAAGTTCTTAGGCAGAACCGTCGAAATCAAGGAAGCGCTCGACCGCTGCGGCCGAGTTGCCTTGACCGACCGGACGCTCGACCCCAGCGTCCGCAAGTTCTTTGTGAATGTCGAGGCAGGAATGGTAATGAGCGTCAGACCTTAAATTATTGACTTGCCGGACGAATGCAGGGGTCAAGATCAGACTTTGGGAGTGGAGCGCCGTCTGGCTGCGAACGGCTGACTCACCTAACCTCGCCTGCCGCTTCGTCCTGCACAATGTGCCACTTTTTGAAGCCCAGCACCCCCCATCCTAAAGCGCCGCGCAATGATTAGAACGCCAACGCTGTTGTCGTCGGTCGTTTTCATGAGACTCGTCAACTGGCATTTTTTTGCAGTTTCAGAACGGCAGTTTGCATCCGCATCAATGGACAGATTATTGGCGTGATATCCTCGCACCAAGACCCCGTTTGGCATCCGACAGTTCCTAGGAAGTGCAGCCTTGCGGCCTGTGCGTCCCAGCGTGGGTTGCCATGACGGAAAAGAGCCTGCTCAGCAATTGAAGCGGCGGTGATACCCGATCTCGGAAAATTCACCCTGCTCTTTGGCACTTACATGCGACAAACATGTCAGGGGCGCCACTACCCCAAGGCGCAGAACATGCGCCGGACTCTCAAGCCTCACTTCATGCTTAATATCAGCCCCGCATTGAACTTTCTTCAACTTGTGTAGTTTCTTCAACACCATCTGCACAGAAGGTAATGACGCGCTGAGGCGCGAAAACCCAAACGATACATTCCTGCGACGGCAATCGATACTCGACACGATACAGGTCCACGGTTGTGAGAAGAATGGAAAGTTTGCGGTTCGCCGGAATGACGGGTGTGGCAGCCGGTATCACCACGACGTTCATTGCCACTTCGGCAGAAGCTCACGTCAAATGGTTTG
>JBKJQU010000233.1:0-4550 GCA_046594995.1 Aestuariivirga sp. | reverse complement strand
GGTGATCAGGTCGCAACCAAGAATGAGGTCGGCATGCCCGCTCGCCACGCGGACGGCGGAAATATCCTCAGGCATCGCGGCGATTTTCAGATGTGTGACCACCGCGCCGTTCTTCTGCGAGATGCCGACCATGTCGATCAGCGCCGCACCCATGCCCTCCATATAGGCGGCCTGACCCAGGATGTGCCCGATGGTGACGACGCCTGTGCCGCCGATGCCGGTGACGAGAATGCTCCATGGCTTCCCGAGCGATGGCAGTTGCGGTTCCGCCAGCACCGGGAACGGCACCTTGTCGAGATCGATAGCGGCAGGGCCGGAACCCTTTACCAGTTCGCCGCCTTCGACCGTCACGAAGCTTGGGCAGAAGCCCTTGATGCAGGAAAAATCCTTGTTGCAGGAGGATTGGTCGATCTTGCGCTTGCGGCCGAACTCGGTCTCGACCGGCTGGATCGCCACGCAGTTCGACTGCACGCCGCAATCGCCGCAGCCTTCGCACACGAGTTCGTTGATGAAGATGCGTTTGGCCGGATCGGGGAATTCGCCCTTCTTCCGGCGGCGGCGCTTCTCGGCGGCACAGGTCTGGTCATAGATGATGACGGATGTGCCCTTCACCTCCATCATCTCGGTTTGTACCGCCTGTAATTGGCTGCGGTGATGGAAACTGGTGTAGGCCGGAAAGGCGCCACGCGAGGGATATTTGCCTGGCTCATCCGAAACCAGCGCGATCCGCTCGACGCCGATCGCCCGCATCTGCTGCGCGATCTGCTGCACGGTGAGGCCGCCGTCGTTCCGCTGGCCGCCCGTCATTGCCACTGCATCGTTGAACAGTATCTTGTAGGTGATGGTGGTGCCGATGCCCACCGCATGGCGGATCGCCATGAGTCCGGAATGATTATAGGTGCCGTCGCCGATGTTCTGGAACACATGGGAGCGTTTCGAGAAGGGTGCCTCGCCCACCCAGTTGGCGCCTTCGCCACCCATATGCGTTGCGCCTTCGGTCTTCCGGCCGGGCACGAATTGGGCGAGCCAATGGCAGCCGATGCCGGCATAGCCGCGGGCACCTTCCGGAAGCACGGTCGATGAATTATGCGGGCAGCCCGCGCAGAAGTAGGGAACGCGCGCCACGAGATCGGCCTGGTTCCGCGCCGTGGTGGCGGATTGCAAGGCAGAGGCGCAACTGGAAACCGCGCGGTCCCTGATGCGCTCTGCCACGGCGAATGCGATCTGGTTCGGTTCCAGCACGCCATGCGCGGCAAACAGCGTGCTTCCCTGTTCATCCGCCTTGCCGATCACGGCGGGGCGATTTTCCTCCGTATACAGAATATCGCGGATCTGCGCCTCGATGAGCGGGCGCTTCTCCTCCACCACCATCACGGTGGAAAGCCCAAGTGCGAAATCGCGGATGATCTGAGGCTCGAGCGGCCATACCATGCCGATCTTGAGGAGCCTGATCCCGAGCTTCGCCGCCTGCACTTCATCGATGCCCAGGTCATCGAGGGCTTGGGCGACATCGAGATAGGCCTTGCCCGCCGCCACGATGCCGAGCCTTGGTTTGGTCCCACCCTGCATGATGATGCGGTTGATGGCATTGACGCGCGTGAAGGCCTTCACCGCCGCCATCTTGTAGACGAAGAGGCGCTCTTCCTGCACCACGCGGTCATCGCTGGGGCGGATTGAAAGCCCGCCCGGCGGCAGCACATGGTCTTTCGGAATGACCGGCACCACGCGGTCAACCCCCGCTTCGACAACCGCGGCGGATTCAACCGTGTCATGAACGCATTTCAGGCCCGCCCACACGCTGGCATAGCGCGACAGCGCGAAGCCGATGAGGCCGAAGTCGATGATCTCCTGTACGCCCGCGGGCGAGAGCACCGGCATCATCGCATCGGTAAGGGCAATATCGCTCGCGTGGACGACGGTGGAGGATTCGCCCGAATGATCGTCGCCTGCAATCGCCAGCACACCGCCATGGGGAGACGTTCCCGCCATATTGGCATGGCGGAAAACGTCGCCCGAACGGTCAACCCCCGGCCCCTTACCATACCAGATGCTAAAGACGCCATCGTACTTGCCCTCGCCCCGCATCTCGGCCTGCTGCGTGCCCCATACGGCTGTGGCCGCGAGATCTTCGTTGAGGCCTGAGTGGAACGTGATGTTACGCGGATCGAGCACGGATTTCGCCGCCTGGAACTGATTGTCCACCGTGCCGACGGGGGACCCGCGATAGCCGCTGATATAGCCAGCCGTGTTGAGGCCGCTCAGCCTGTCGCGCTCCGATTGCATCAGCACCATGCGCAGGATCGCCTGCGGCCCGCTCAGGAACAGGCGCGTGATCGAAAGGTCATAAAGATCGGCAAGGCTATGGGTCGATTTTGACATGGGCGTACTTCTAACACCCCTTCTCCTTCGGGAAAACCTCCGCTGTCTTGACAGCGGGGGCAGAGCCGCTATGCAAATCGCAGGGGATATCGCGTTCTCCCCTCCAGGCGCCAGCCCGAGCATCGCGGGATCCATATCACCTCCGGAAGGCGCCGCCATGTCCGCTCCCAATGTCGTTTCTTCCGAGAGGCTGATGAAGCTGATCGGAACTCCTGCTGCACCATTGATCATCGATATCCGCACAGCGGAGGATTTCGATGCCGATCCCCGGCTGGTTCCAACCGCGCAGCGCCGGGCCCATGGCGGCATTGCCGGATGGGCTGGCGAATTCGCGGGCCAATCCGTCGTCACCATCTGCCACCATGGCGCCAAGCTCAGCCATGGCGCCGCAGCCTGGATCCGCCATGCGGGCGGCGATGCCGTGTCGCTCGAAGGTGGCTTTGAGGGCTGGAAGGCTGCGGACCTTCCGCTGGTGCCCGTGGCGAAACTGCCGCCGCGCGATGCTGAAGGCCGCACGGTTTGGGTCACGCGGGCAAGGCCCAAGGTCGACCGCATCGCCTGCCCCTGGCTCATCCGCCGCTTCATCGATCCGTCTGCGGTGTTTCTCTTTGTGGCTTCTTCAGAGGTCGAAGGCGTTGCAAGCCGCTTTGGCGCGACGGCCTTCGATATCGAGAACACGTTCTGGAGCCATCGCGGCGAGACCTGCACCTTCGATACGATGATCGCGGAATGGAACCTGGGGCTTGAAGCGCTCAAGCGCCTTGCCATCATCGTGCGCGCCGCCGATACCGCGCGCCTCGATCTCGTTCCGGAAGCGTCGGGCCTGCTCGCCGCATCACTCGGCCTGTCACGCATGTACAGCGATGACCTCGAACAGCTCGATGCCGGGATGCTGCTTTACAACGCCTTCTACCGTTGGTGCCGCGATGCGACTGATGAAACCCACAACTGGCCAACGAACAAGGTGAGGCCGTGAGCGTATCCTTCAATGAAGCCCTGAAGGTCTGGGCGAAGATCGGCTGCCTCTCGTTTGGCGGCCCCGCGGGCCAGATCGCGCTCATGCACCGCGAGATCGTGGAGGAGCGGCAATGGCTCACCGAGAAGGAATATCTCTCGGCGCTGAACTTCTGCATGCTGCTGCCGGGACCCGAAGCCATGCAGCTTGCCACCTATGCGGGGTGGAAAATGCATGGCGTGAGAGGCGGCCTTGCGGCAGGCCTGTTGTTCGTGCTGCCCGGAGCCTTCATCGTGCTGGCCCTCACCATGCTTTACGCCAGTTTCGGCAATGTGCCGCTGGTGGAAGCGATCTTCTACGGCATCAAGGCGACCGTGCTGGCGATCGTCATCGAGGCACTGCTGCGGGTTGCAAAGCGGGCGCTGAAGACGAGGGCAGACTGGGTGATCGCGGCGCTGGCCTTCCTGGCGCTCTATTGTTTCGCGGTGCCTTTTCCGATCATCATCATCGCAGCAGGCATCTATGGCTTCGTGCGCGCAAGCAGCGCCAGCGAGATCGAGACGGCAAAGCTGCCGTCCTTCGGCGCAATGGGCCGCAGCGTGGGCGTCTGGGCCGCCATCTGGCTGGTGCCGCTGGCAACACTCGCGATTGTCCTCGGGCCGGATCACGTCCTCACCGAAATCGGCGTGTTCTTCTCGAAGCTCGCCGTCGTCACCTTCGGCGGCGCCTATGCCGTGCTGAGCTATATGGCGCAGGCCGCCGTGGAACAGAAAGGCTGGCTGACCGCGCCTGAAATGATCGACGGCCTTGCGCTCGCCGAGACGACACCCGGCCCCTTGATTCTCGTCACGCAATTCGTAGGCTATTTGGCCGCCTTCCGCGAGATGGGATCGATCTGGGGCGGCATCGCCGGGGCGGTGGTAACGCTGTGGATGACATTCGCACCCTGCTTCCTGTGGATCTTCGCCGGTGCGCCCTATATCGACGCCATCGGAAGAAGGCCGAAGCTCTCGGGCGCGCTTGCGGCCATCACCGCCGCCGTCGTCGGCGTGATCCTCAACCTCTCGGTCTGGTTCGGCCTGCATGTGCTGTTCGGCAAGGTGGAGCGGATGGATGGATGGTTCAAGCCATGGGTTCCGGACTGGGCAGGCCTCGATTGGTTCGCGCTGGGCTTAAGCCTCGTCGCAGCCATGCTGCTGCTCCGCTTCCACCTCGG
>JBKJQU010000217.1:0-3300 GCA_046594995.1 Aestuariivirga sp. | reverse complement strand
AACAACAATCCTTGGCGTTGCGCCCAACGCCGCGCCTGCGGATTCGAGCCAGGCACGGCACCACAATTCATTCTGATAGAGCGTGCTGATGGCGCGGGTTTCGAACTCCTGCCACAGCGACTGGACACCGGAAATGTCGCGATGGCACTCGAGAAAGAGTGATGGCAGCTGAGCTGCACGGGCGGCGCGCCTGTCCGGCGCCGGTAAACTGGCGCGAAAACCGGCAACGGTTCTTTCATGACCGCTGCGGTAGTGTGCCGGCCGAACCGTAACTTTGCGGGCAGGATCCATGCCGGGCGCAGTCATTTTTAAAACCAGTCTGGATGTTCTGTATTATTCCGGGGCATGTGCGGCTCTGCGTCGTTTCTTTGGTGGAAACGGTGCAATTTTCATGCTGCACCATGTCTTTCCGGGCGGTGGCAGCGTTCAGGGATTTGCGCCGAACGCCGGTCTTGAAGTGACTCCAGAATTCCTGGATCAGGTCATCGCCATGCTGAAGTCGCGCGGTTTCGATCTGGTTAACCTGGATGAGGCTGCCGATCGCATCGAAAACGGTGGCAAGCCTTTCGCGGCTTTCACCCTGGATGATGGTTACCGCGACAACCTCATTCACGCAAAGCCGGTATTCGCCCGCCATGATTGTCCGTATACGGTGTTCGTGGCCCCGGCGATTGCCGATGGAACCTGCGAGCTGTGGTGGCGCGGCCTTGAAATGGCAATTGCGCAAAATGGCAAGGTCAGCGCCGAATTGAATGGGGAAAAGCTGAACCTAACAACCGCATCGGTTGAAGAGAAATGGCAGGCCTGGACGACGCTTTACTGGCCGGTGCGCAAGTTGGAGCAGCACCGGCAACGCGTATGGATTTCGGAATTTTGCAGCCGTCATGGCGTCGATCTTCCGTCGATGTGCCGCGAAGCCGCCATGAACTGGGACGAGCTGCGGCAAATCGCTGCCGACCCGCTCTGCACGATCGGCGCCCACACCATCCACCATTTCAACGTGAAGGAGCTCTCCGCCGAGGAGTCGCTTGACGAGATGACGGGCTCTGCCGACCGCATCGAAAGCGAACTGGGCAAGAGGCCCGAATTCTTCTCCTATCCCTATGGCGATGAGACCTCGGCGGGGCCCCGTGATTTCGAACTGGCGCGCGCCGCGGGCTTCAGGGCCGCGGTGACGACGCGCAAGGGCATGATTTTCGATGCTCACAAGGATCACCTGACGGCACTGCCGCGTTTTTCGCTGGCTGGCGAGTATCAGAACCTCCGCCATGTCAGCACGTTGCTTTCAGGCGTGCCCTTTGCACTGTTCAACGGCATGCGAACCGTGAATGTGGGCTAGGCCCCTTCGGGCTTCGCCATCCAGCGGATGATCACCATGACGACAGGAATCCACAGCAGCCCGGCGGCGATGAAGTAGGAGAGTTCCACCGCCATGCCGTGGCCCACGGCGAATTGCCCGCCGATGGCCATGGCAATCAGGGCATAGACGATCATGAAGAAAACGGTGGCGAAGGTGCCGATAGCTTTCCGGGTACGCTGTTTCATGGCTCTGACCTAAGGCCAGCGGCGAAGCTCCGCAAGGGCCGGCACTGCGGCGCTTCATCACTTGAAGGCGAGGGGTGGGGCCCGTATCTGGCGCCCATGGAGAAGCTGAACCCCCGCCAGACCTCGGCCTTGCCCTATGTGAGGGCCTGGCTGTTTTTCGTCGCCTTCCTGATTTTCTGCATGGTCATCGTCGGCGGCGCCACACGGCTGACGGACAGCGGCCTTTCAATCACCGAATGGCAGCCGTTGCTTGGCGCCATTCCGCCGCTCACCGAGGCCGACTGGCTGGCAGCGCTCGAAAAGTACCGCCAAATCCCCGAATACAAACTCATCAACAAGGGCATGAGCCTCGATGAATTCAAGTTCATCTACTGGTGGGAATGGGCACATCGCTTCCTTGGCCGCTTCATCGGCATGGCCTTCTTCCTGCCCTTTGCCTATTTCGCCGCGACCGGCGCTCTGACGCTGAAGATGGCGCTGCGCTGCGCCGTGCTGCTAGTGCTCGGAGGCCTTCAGGGCGCGCTTGGCTGGTATATGGTGTCTTCCGGCCTCGTCGACAGGGTGGATGTCAGCCAGTACCGGCTTGTCGCGCATCTGACGCTGGCAACGGTGATCTTCGCGGCCATCCTTTGGGTGGCCTTCGGACTGGATGGCAGGCGGCGTGCGCCTGGTGACGGCCGCGACGGCATGGCGCTGCTACTGACTGGGCTGGTCATCCTGCAGGTGGCGGCCGGTGGTTTCGTGGCGGGCCTCGATGCCGGGATGGGCTACAACACCTGGCCCCTGATGGACGGCGAGATCGTGCCAAAGGGGCTACTCGTGATGGAGCCCGCCTGGCGCAACATGTTCGAGAATGCCATGACGGTGCAGTTCAACCATCGTGTGCTGGCATATGTCATCGTCGTTGCCGCTGCGGGCTATGCCTACGTGGTGCAGACGCGCGAGGCGGCTTTGATCGTAGCCGCCGTGCTGCTGCAGGTGGTCTTCGGCATCTGGACGCTGTTGTGGCAGGTGCCACTGTGGCTTGGCCTCGTCCATCAGGGCGGCGCGCTGATCGTGTTGACCGCCGCGCTGTGGAACCTGCATAGCGTGCTGCGGCGGAAGGCAGCGCTGTAATGAATATGGCCGGGCGAACCCGGCCATTGTTCACGTCGTTATCGACATCTTATGCGATTGCCTGTTCGATATCGGCGATGATCTCTTACACATCCTCGATGCCGATGGACAGGCGCACGACATCCGGCGTGGCGCCTGCGAGCTTCAGCTGATCGGCGTTAAGCTGGCTGTGCGTTGTGGATGCCGGATGGATGATGAGCGAACGCGTATCGCCGATGTTGGCAAGATGCGACAGAAGCTTCACCGACGACACGGCCTTGACGCCCGCTTCATACCCGCCCTTCAGGCCGAATGTGAAAACCGAGCCCGCACCCTTGGGGCAATACTTCTTGGCCAGCGCATTGTGTTTGTCATCCGGCAGCCCTGCGTAGTTCACCCACGACACATTGGGATGCTGCTTCAGCCATTGCGCCACCTTCAGCGCATTGTCGCAATGGCGCTGCATGCGGAGGCCCAGCGTTTCCATGCCAGTGAGGATGAGGAACGCATTCATCGGCGCAATGGAGGGGCCGAGATCGCGGAGGCCCAACACGCGGGCTGCGATCGCGAAGGCAATGTTGCCGAACGTCTCGTGCAGCTTCAGCCCGTGGTAGGAACCATTGGGTTCGGACAGGAGGGGATATTTGCCGGACTTCGACC
>JBKJQU010000140.1:0-2628 GCA_046594995.1 Aestuariivirga sp. | reverse complement strand
TGCGGCTGTCCACGGCAATTGCAAAAACCACCCTGTGCATCCTGGGCCCGAGTGGTGGCGGTAAGACCTATCTCGTCAGGGGGCTTCCGGCCAAGGACACACTCGTCCTCGACTTCGAGGCGGGCCTCATGTCGGTGCAGGACTGGGGTGGCGACAGCATTCCGATTCGCGACTTCAAGGATGCCCGCGACATGGCCTGCCTGATCGGCGGCGTCAATCCGGCGGCAGACCCGGATGGATACTATTCCGAGGGGCACCATGCCCATGTGGTGAACTCCCATCCCGATCTCGCAGCACTCGTGGAGAAGAAGCGTTACATCTTCGTCGACTCGATTACCGACCTGACGCGTCAGACCATGGGCTGGGCGAAGCAACAGCCGGAAGCCTTCTCGGAACGCACCGGCAAACTCGATGTGCGTGGCGCCTATGGCCTGCTGGCGCGGGAAGTCATCACGCTGCTGAAGCATCTCCAGCATGCCGACGGCAAGACCACGATCTTCGTCGGCATTCTCGAACAGGTCACCGACGAGTTGGGGCGTGTTACGTGGCAGCCGCAGCTCGAGGGTGGAAAAATTGCCCGCGAACTCCCCGGCATCGTCGACCAGGTCGCCACCTTGAGCCTCTTCGAGCCCGAGGGTGACGGCTGGCGGCACGATCCGGCGAAGGGGCGCACCCGCCGCCTCGTCTGCCAGACGGTCAACACTTACGGCCTCCCCGCCAAGGACCGCTCCGGCCGGCTCGACGTCACCGAGCCCGCCGATCTCTCCGCCCTTCTCACCAAGATCCACACCCCGAAGAAAGGTTGAAGCCATGACTTACGATATGAACGATGCCCAGCCGCAGAAGACCACAGACATCATTCCAGACGGCACTTTCGCCAAGATCACGATGATCTTCAAGCCGGGAACGATTGATGGCGCCAGTCCCGTCGACGCCCGGCTGCTCAAGCACTCCAATTCCCCAGGGAGCGATGTGCAGCAGATCGACGCCGAGTTCACTGTCGCCGAAGGCCCCTATATCCGGCGGAAGTTCTGGATGTTCTTCACCGTCATTGGCGGCAAGGTTGATGAACAGGGCGTTTCTATCGGCTGGAAGATCACCAAGTCGACCTTCCGGTCGATGATCGACAGCGCGCTCGGCCTCGATCCCCAGGACATGAGCGAGGCTGCGAAGGCGAGACGCCTGCTCGAAGGGCTCTCCCAGATGTCGGGCATCACCTTCATCGGCAAGATCAAGGTCGAGCCCAGCGACAACCCGCGTTATCCGGACCGTAACAGGCTGGATCGCGTCGTGCTGCCGAATGAGCCGGAATGGCAGAAGGTCATGAACGGCGAGCACGTACCGCCGGCACCGTCCTCGAAGCCACGTGCTGCCGCAAAGCCCGAAAGCGAGAAGCCGGCGTGGGGCCAGGGCAATGCCGCAGCACCTGCAGCAGCAAAGCCTGCGTGGGGCGGCGCATTGAATGGTGGCGCCTGGTCCTGCTTGGCTTGCAGGGTGAGGCGTCACCATGACCGATGACGAATGGCAGGCACATGTGACGCGTGAAGCAGCGAAGGAGATCGGCGAATGGCTCGCGGGAAGAGGAAGGCTCGACCGTCCCATAAGCTCGCTCACCCTGCGCGATCTCGAGGCCATGGCCGACAACGCCATCTCCCGCTTCATCGTGCTCTCGATGCACCGGATCAGGGAGAAGCCGGAAAGTTCCGGCGCCCTGACCAGTCTGCTCTTGGCCGGATAGTCCCTTGCGCCCTTTGCGGCAGGCAGGCCCGTGGCTTCGGCTTCTGCCTGTCGCTCCGTTACGACCTCTATCCCTTTCACCGCTTCTGCTCGACGCGCTGCCTGAATCTCGGCTCTGCGCTCGCAATGGAGAACACTGGCATGATCGACAAGACCGACATGGAAAAGCGCGCCATCCATGATGCCCGCCACTTCCTAGCAGAGGTGCTGAACGAGATGGACCTGATGGATCCGTTCCATGATCGCACCCCAGAGGAGATCGACCGCATCATCGAGGCCTGCGTCGACGGCTTCCAGGATTCCATGCTCCGCCAATCGGCGCGGGGCGAGATTCCTTTTTGAGGCCCGCGATGATCATCGATCTCAATCATGGCTCGGGCTTTATCTATGGCGGTTCCGCCATGCCGTTGAGTGCGCGCGTCAATGCACTCATCGACCGCGCGCTTGTCGCACAGAACGAGGCGCAGCCGAAGCGCAGCTATCTCGGTGGCAGCCGAATCGGCGAGGCCTGCAGCCGCCGCCTCGTCTACGAATACACGCACACGCCGCAGGATCCCGACAAGGCGTTCTCGGGCCAGACGCTCCGCATCTTCGCGGCAGGGCATCAGTTCGAAGAGCTTTCCATCCGCTGGCTGAGGGCCGCAGGGTTAGAGCTGCTCACACAGCGCCGTGATGGTGGACAGTTCGGATTTGAGACAGCAGGTGGCCGCATCAAGGGCCACATAGACGGCGTGATCGTGAGCGGTCCGGACATCGGCATCGCATGGCCCGCTCTCTGGGAACACAAGGCGCTGAAGGCCAAGTCATGGGCTGACCTCGAAAAGCGCGGCGTCGAGCTGTCGAAGCCCGTCTACTACGCACAGCTCCAGCTCTATATGGCTTACATGGAGC
>JBKJQU010000454.1:0-2896 GCA_046594995.1 Aestuariivirga sp. | reverse complement strand
CGGCAAGCGCCTCGTCGGCCCGCTCCAAGGCACTTTGAAGAACGAACTCAGACACTGTCCGCTGCTGAGCCTCGGCAGCAGCAGCAATGCGCCGCTTTGCTTCGGGGGTCAGGCGGAGATCAAGTTTTTCGGAGCGGGCGGTGCTGGACATGAAGTGAAATTGGAAGATGCGCCAGACAATGTCAAGACATGTGCCAAATTCGCGCGTCGCTTGACAATATAGTTAATTCACTATATTGGTCCTGCATGCCGGAGGAGCCACGAACGAAATCCTTGGTCTGGGTAGGCTCAAGCCTCAAGGATTTTCGAACGTTTCCGGACGAGGTCAAGTCCGAGATGGGCTACGCGTTGTTTTTGGCGCAGGGCGGTGGCCGGTATCGCAGGGCCAAGACATTCAAGGGTTCGGGCGATGCCGGTGTTGTCGAACTTGTCGATGATCACCGGGGCAATACGTTTCGGGCCATCTATACGGTGCGCTTCGCATCGGCAATTTACGTACTGCACGCCTTTCAGAAGAAATCGAAGTCGGGCATTGAGACACCGGCAACCGATATCCGCATGATCGAACAGCGTTTGCGCGAAGCGGAACGCTTGCACAAGGAGTACAAGACATGAAGCGGCCTGTTGAGCACGTAAAAAGCAGCGGCAATATCTTTGCCGACATCGGCCTTCCCAACGCCGATGAACACCTGATCAAGGCAAAGCTTGTTCAGAAGATCGACGGATTGATGCGCGCCCGTGGGTTGAAACAGATCGAGGCCGCTGAGCTTTTCGGCGTGAAGCAGCCGGACATTTCAAAGATGCTGCGCGGCGACTTCCGGCAGTTCTCGGTGGAACGGCTCATGCGGTTTCTGGTGGCGCTTGGACAGGATGTGGAGATTGTGGTGAGGGAGCATCGGGAAAATGATCAGGCGCCTTCGCTTCGCGTGGCTTGAGGCGTTGGTTTGCAGAACACAGTTCTCTACTCCGCCATCCCGGCGAAGACCGGAAACCAGCTTCTCTTCGCAAATTGCAATCACCGGAAACGAAGCGAATGCCGCAGCAAACGCCACAGTTCAAGTGGTTAGTCAATCAGCGGCAACATACTTACTCGACCGCCTCCATCGCGGTCTGTTCCGGGTTCGATACGGCGCTCGCAATCACATCACTCTCAAGAAGCTGGGCCCCGGCTTTCGCCGGGGTGACGGATTGAGGGTGCGGGACTTTACACGGCTATCCCGCCTGCCGCGTGGTTCCACACCACACCCGTCTTTCCCGCGAAAGCGGGAATCCAGCTTTTCTTACGGCGAGAAGCTGGATCCCGGCTTTCGCCGGGATGACGGGCTGGGGGTGTAAGGGTGAAGGACTTGATAGTGATCGTGCAGGACTTGATGCAGCCATTCCGCCAGTAGGCGCGGCTCCACCCCAAAGTCCGTCATTCCGGCGCAGGCCGGAATCTAGCTTGTCTGGCGGCGAGAAGCGGGGCCCCGGCTTTTGTCGGGGTGACGGCTCGAGGGGTGGCTGACACTACCTTGCGAACTGCTTGTACTTGATGCGCTTCGGCATGATGGAATCCTCGCCCAATCTCCGCTTCTTGTCTTCCTCGTAGTCCTGGAAGTTGCCTTCGAACCATTCCACGTGGCTGTCGCCCTCGAAGGACAGGATATGCGTGGCGAGGCGGTCGAGGAACATGCGGTCGTGGCTGATGATGACGGCGCAGCCGGCGAAATCTTCCAGTGCTTCTTCCAATGCGGCAAGCGTTTCGGTGTCGAGATCGTTGGTGGGCTCGTCGAGGAGGAGCACGTTGGAGCCCGATTTCAGCATCTTGGCGAGATGCACGCGGTTGCGCTGGCCGCCTGAGAGGGTGCCCACTTTCTGCTGCTGGTCGGCCCCCTTGAAGTTGAAGGCGCCGGTATAGGCGCGGGAATTCATCTCGCGCTTGCCGAGGTAGAGCATGTCGTTCCCGCCCGAGATTTCCTGCCAGACGGTCTTGTCCGGATCGAGCGTATCGCGCGACTGGTCGACATAGCCCATCTGCACGCTTTCGCCAATTGCAACTGTGCCGGAGTCCGGCTGTTCCTGACCCGTCAGCATACGGAACAATGTGGTCTTGCCCGCGCCATTGGGGCCGATGATGCCGACGATGCCGCCCGGCGGCAGCTTGAAGGAGAGATCGTCGATCAGCAGCCGGTCGCCATAGGCCTTGGAGAGATTTTCCACTGTGATGACATTGCCGCCCAGCCGCTCGCCCGGAGGAATGATGATCTGCGCGGTGGTGGATTTCAGGCGGTTTTCATTCGCCGTGATGAGTTCGTCATAGGCCTTGAAGCGCGCCTTCGACTTGGCCTGCCGCGCCTTGGGGCTCGATGAAATCCATTCGGATTCACGCTCGATCACTTTCTGGCGCGCCGCATCCTCGCGCTGTTCCTGCGCATAACGCTTGGACTTGGCCTTGAGGTAGGCCGAGTAGTTACCTTCGTAGGGGATGCCGCGGCCGCGGTCGAGCTCAAGAATCCAGCCTGTGACATTGTCGAGGAAGTAACGGTCATGGGTGACGATCAGGATGGCGCCGGGATAATCGCTTAAGTGATGCTCGAGCCAATTGACGGATTCGGCGTCCAGGTGGTTCGTCGGCTCGTCGAGGAGCAGCAGGTCGGGCTTCCTAAGCAGAAGCTGGGTCAAGGCCACGCGGCGCTTTTCACCGCCCGAGAGATTGTCGATCGAGGCCTCCGATGGCGGGCAGCGCATGGCGTCCATCGCCTGCTCCACCTGGGATTCGAGATCCCACAGGTTCTCGGCGTCGATCACGTCCTGCAGCTTGCCGGCCTTCTCGGCGTTCTCGTCGTTATAGTCCGCCATGAGCGCGTTGTATTGGTCGAGGATCGCCTTCTTGGCGGCGACGCCTTCCATGACATTG
>JBKJQU010000317.1:0-6986 GCA_046594995.1 Aestuariivirga sp. | reverse complement strand
CAAGGGCTATATCGGCATCTTCAACCGGTCGCACTACGAGGACGTGCTGGTGGTGAAGGTGAAGAACTACGCGAGCCCGGAAGCCATCGAGCGGCGCTATGAGGAGATCAACCAGTTTGAGAAGATGCTGAGCGGCAACGGCACGAAGATATTGAAGTTCATGCTCAACATTTCGAAGGACGAACAGGCCGAGCGCCTGCGCGACCGGATCGCGATGCCGGAGAAGCGCTGGAAGTTCAATCCGGGCGATTTGGAAGACCGGGCACTCTGGAACGACTACATGGCGGCCTATGAAACGGCCATCAGCCGCTGCTCCACCGCTCATGCGCCTTGGCATGTGATTCCCGCCGACCGCAACTGGGTGCGCAATGCCGCAATTTCGCGGATCGTGCGCGAGACGCTGGAAGAGATGAACCCGCAATATCCGGAAGCCAAGGGCTGGGACCCGTCGAACGTGAAGGTAGTGTGAGTTGGACCTTCACTTGAAAGGCAAGCGAGCTCTGGTGACGGGCGGCACCAAGGGCATTGGGCGGGCCATAGCATTCGGACTTGCGGCGGAAGGCTGCGATGTTGCGATCTGCGCACGGAGTGTGGAGGGCGTGAAGGGAACCGTCGCCGCGCTCAAGGCAACTGAGGTTTCGGCCTGTGGCGAGGCGCTGGATGTGAGTGATGGCGCGGCACTGGAAAAATTCATCGACCGCGCGGCGGGCCTGATGGGCGGCCTCGACATTCTGGTGTGCAATGCCTCGGCCCTTGCATCGGGCTCGGACGACGATTCCTTCCGCCAGGCTTTTGAAGTGGACCTGATGCACACGCGCAATGCAGCGGAAGCCGCCATCCCGCATCTGGCGAAATCGGGCGCGGGTTCGATCGTGGCGATCTCGTCGATCTCGGGTTCGGAGGACTATGGCTACGGATCATCCGCCTACGGAACAATGAAGGCGGCGCTGTTCTTCTACATGAAGTCGCTGGCACGGCATGTGGCGGCACAGGGCATCCGCGCCAATGTGGTGTCTCCCGGCACCACCTGGTTCGAGGATGGTTTCTGGGACGATGTGAAGAAGAACGACCCCGAAACCTTTGCCCGCAACGTGGCGGACAACCCGATGAAGCGCATGGCGAGGCCCGAGGAGATCGCCGACATGGTGGTGTTCCTGTCGAGCGCACGCGCAAGCTTCGTGTCCGGCGCCAACGTGGTGGTGGACGGCACGCTGACGGTGCGGATTCCAAATTGAGGCAGACCCTTCGAGGCCCTCCTGCGGCGGGCACCTCAGGGTGAGGATCGTAGTTGTCCTCGCGCCCCGCGTGAGCGGGGAGAAGACATCAAGGATATTTTCTGAGAAACGCTTCGACTTCTTGCTTCGTCGGGGCGGCGGCGGAGGCGCCTTTTTTCGTGGTGCTCAATGCCCCGCAGGCGGCGGCGTAGCGCAGTGCTTCCGTGATGGATTTTCCCTGCTCGAGCGCATGGGCAAGGCCGCCGTTGAAGCTGTCGCCTGCGGCCACCGTATCGATCGCCGTGACCTTGAAGGAGGCAATGATGGTCTCGACATCGGGGGCTGCCACGGCAAGGCCCCGTGCGCCGAGCTTGACAACGGCGGTGCCAGCGCCACGCGCGCGCAGTTCCTTCGCGGCTTTCAGTCCGTCTTCGAGCGATTGCGGCTGCCAGCCCAGAATGAGGCCTGCTTCCGTTTCGTTGGGCGTGATGATGTCGACCTGCTTCAGGATGTCGGAGGAAAGCCCGTCCTTCGGCGCTGGTGCGGGATCGAGGATGACGATGCCGCCCCGCGCGCGCACGATGGCAGCGGCCTTCAGGCAGGCTTCGAGCGGCACTTCGAGCTGCAGGAGCAGGACGTCCGCCATTTGGAGCGCGCCGCGCCCGCGTTCGACGTCGCTCTCGTCCATCGAGAGATTGCTGCCGCCGATGAGGGAGATGTAGTTCTCGCCGCCTTCGCCCACATTGATGATGGCGATGCCCGTGGCGCCTTGAGGATCCTTGGCGACCAGCGAGAGATCGACGCCATAGGAGTGAAGCTCGCGCTCTGCCGGCTTGGCGAAGTCATCAGCACCAAGGCGGCAGATGAAGCGCACATCGCTGCCGAGCTTGCGCGCGGCAACGGCCTGGTTGGCGCCCTTGCCGCCAAGGCCAAGCTTGTATTCGCGGCCCTGGAGCGTTTCGCCGGGTTTCGGCAAACGTTCCATATAGGCCGTCACATCCATGTTGATGCTGCCGAACACCGCAATGGTCATGATGCTGCCTGCCGTGATTGACGAAAGTCTTTGTTATTCGATGCCGATCTCGGTCTGAAGCGTGCTGCCGAGAGAGATGCCGCCGCGCAACGTGCCAAGCGTGAGCGCGATGGGCTGCAGGCGCCTGACCCACTCGACCGAGGGCGCCGTCGTCACATAGATCGTGTCGTCATTGCGCATACCGAAGGCTTGCGCGATGAACATCATCTCGGGCTTCGACATGTCGAACTTGAAGATGACAGGGCCTTCCTGCCACTTGTTGTCGGCATCGAGCCACGCCTTGGGCTCACGCAGGCGGAACACGAAGACACCCGTGTTGCTGGCCTCGTTGCTGTTGAGACCGCCGATCTGGGAGATCGCATCCATCAGCGACGGATTGGGTGAGCCGAATTCGACCTGGCCCGTGGTTTTGACCGCGCCCAGGGCATTGAAGACTTTCGAATGGCTGACGAGGGTGAGTTCGTCGCCAGCGCGAAGCTGCTGGTTCGAGCCGCCGAGAACGGTTGCCAGCGAAATGCGCTTGACCGACTTGCCCCGCCTGATGACCACATCGACCAGATGCGGAGCCTTGGTGGCGCCGCCAGCCTTGGCAATGGCATCGACCAGGGTGAGCGGGCCTTCGAGCATCGAGAAGCGGCCCGGAGCCTTGACCTCGCCGCTGACCAGCACGCTGGAGCCGCGGTCGGAGACGATTTCGACATAGACCTGGGGTTCGAAGGTGACACCCGCGAGACGCGAGCGGAGCCGTTCCTCGACGCGCTGCGGATCGAGGCCCGCGACCTTGACGCGGCCAGCGTAGGGAATTGAAATCGTGCCCTTGTAATCCACGCGGACATTGTCGAAAGCGGTGCCGCCGGTAGCGAGCGGCGCGAACAGGCCGCCTTCCTTGCTTTCCGATACGCGGATTCTGAGAATGTCGCCCGAAGAGAGCGAAATGGCGGGCGCGGAGGGAACGCCGGCGGTGCCTGCGTTGTCGCCCACCGTCACCACGCGGTAATTCGCGACGGCGGCAGCCGACATCTCGATCAGGGTGAAGCCGGCGAGATCGGCCGATTTCTGCGAGATGGCACTTTCACCGGGGCCGGAACGCGGGATGGCGCAGCCCGCAAGCACGAGCAATGACAGACACAGGCAGATTTGACGGACCACGACGGTCTTCATGACGTTCAAGTAAACTTCCCCTGTACGCAAAACCCGAACCACCGCCATCCACCTGCGAAGGCCGTAAACCAATTGTAACCCAATCATGACTAATAAACCATCACCACCGCCATGGGCAAGAACCGCGCGGCAACACTGAATGGCCAATCGGCCGATTCACGCAATACCTCAAGTTCAAGCCCTTGTCTGGTGCAAAAGGGTTGAGAGGAGGTTAATGGGCTGCATCGTTACAGGCCAAGTTCCTCGATCCAGAAGCGCCTGACGCGGCGCATATCGCCCAGGGTCTCCGAGAGGACCTGCCCGCCGGTGGCGAGTTTCAGACTATGGTCGCGGCGGTCCGCAAGGTCGATCAGCGTATCGCGCCACTTGCCGGGGTCGTTGTCGAGCAGAAGCCCTGACGTGTTGTGGGTGACGATGCGGTCGAAAGGCTGCTGGCGGGAATAGAGGCCGGCAGCACCGAAGGCCGCATGGTCGTGCAGCTTGCTGATCGAGCGGGCCCGGTTGAACGCCGTGTCGAGCGCGGGGGCAATGGCCACATGGAACCGGTTTTCAGCAACGAAACTGCGGTAGCGCGGCCATTCCATCATCGGCAGATGATGAGCGTTCGGAAGCTTGAGGCAGTTCGGCGCATGGCCGTTCAGGAAGGTGGTGAGGTGTGCCTCCGGCCGCTGCCTGAGAACCTGCGCGATGGCCGGTGCAATGTGGCGGAGATCCTGGAGGTGAGACCTGGTGGCGGCGAAGACGATGTCGAACTGGTGCGGCGCCTCATGGTGCTTCAGGTGGCCCGCCGCATGGCACTGCGCCGGATCGAGGAGCGCTGCCCGGCGCGACGTGTAGGCGCGGAGGATGTTTTCTGACGGGGCCACCACATCGGTGACCATCTCCATCAGGCGGCGGAACGGTCCATCGCGATAGTCCACCAGTTTCCGGCGGTAATCCTCGGGCAGGCCATCATCGTCGGACAGCGCTTCGAGATCGTCGTCGATCAGTAGGTAGATGCGCTCGAAATTGCTGTTTCGCAGGATCCGGAGATCGGTTTTTTGCGCGTAACGCACGACCACAGCCTTGTTTCCGCAAGCAAAAACCGTGCGCGAGAGGCGCTGGATGGGGTAGTCGGACTCAAAGCCCATGCCGATCAGGTCATACAGCGGATCACTGAAATAGAGCGACATGGAGGGAAGCGGCTTATGCGCGCGCGGACGCCGGGCGAGACCCTTGCCGAGCCTTGACCTCACCGCGCGCCTGACGATTTCGGGAAGTAACGCCAAGCGTTCTTACCCCCTGTCCAAAGCTTCACCACATCCCATGGCGGACTCTGGAATGATTTGGCGCATGGCGCAAGATGACTTTTCCTCAAGATCCGGAAAGCACGTCATTCAGATCAATCTCGCTACAGTTTCGCTCAACGCGTCTTCCCAGGGTTGCAGGCCAAAGCCGAAGCGCTGCCGGAACGCGGCCGTCTCCATGCGGGAATTGAGCGGGCGGCGCGCGGGCGTCGGATATTGCGACGTGGGAATGCCCTCGACTTTGGCCGAAGGCCCGCCGCGCCGGTTGCTTTCGGCAAAGATAGCCTCGGCAAAACCCCGCCAGGTGGTGCTGCCTTCGCCGCAGCAGTGATAGATGCCGCCCTTCGCGCCGCCCTCGATGAGAGACGGTGCAATCCGCAGGATGGCGTCGGCAATATCGATGGCGCTGGTCGGATTGCCCTGCTGGTCATCGACCACGCGGATGACATCGCGGTCTTTCGCGAGGCGCAGCATGGTCTTCACGAAATTGGCGCCAAACGGGCTGTAAACCCAGGAGGTGCGAAAGATGACGGCGGAAGCATGCGCCGCCAGGACCGCCTGCTCGCCCTCGAACTTCGAGCGGCCATAGACGCTGGTGGGGCCGGTTGCGTCCGTCTCGACATAGGGAACGGTCTTGTCGCCCGGATAGACATAATCCGTAGACAGATGAATGAGCGGCACCCCCAGCCGGGCGGCGGCGCGGGCAACGGCGCTTGCCCCGTCGCGATTGGCGGCGAAGGCGCGATCCGGCTCCAACTCCGCCTTGTCGACTGCTGTATAGGCGGCGGCATTGACGACCATGCCGGGTTTGGCCGCAACAAGCGCCGCTTCCACCGTTTCAGGCCGCTCAAGATCAAGATCGGGCCGGCCGAGTGCCGTGACATCGATACTTGCATGTGCAAGGCCGCGCTCAAGAAGCGAGAGGGCGATCTGACCCTGTGTCCCGGTGACGGTGACGCGGATCATGGTGTTGCGGCTCCAAGCCTCTGGCCCGCATAGCGCGCAGCCCGCAGGGGCTGCCACCAGTCGCCATTGTTGAGATACCACTCGATGGTGCTGCGGAGGCCGGTATCGAAAGTGTGCCGGGCCTTCCAGCCCAGTTCGGTTTCGATCCTGGTGGCATCGATCGCATAGCGGAGGTCGTGGCCCGGCCTGTCGCCCACGTAGGTGATGAGACGGCGGCGCGAGCCCGAGTTCATCGGCATCAGCTCGTCCAGCGTGTCGGCGATGGTCTCGACGACCTGCAAGTTCGAACGCTCGTTGCGCCCGCCGATATTGTAGCTTGTTCCCACCCTGCCCTTCATGACGACAAGGGCGAGCGCACGGGCATGATCCTCGACGTGGAGCCAGTCGCGCACATTCTCGCCCGTGCCATAGACGGGAAGGGGCTTGCCTTCCATGCCGTTGATGATCATCAGGGGCACGAGCTTCTCGGGGAAGTGATAGGGCCCGTAGTTGTTGGAGCAGTTCGACAGCACCACGGGCAGCTTGTAGGTGTGATGCCAGGCCATGACGAGATGGTCCGACGCGGCTTTGGACGCCGAATAGGGCGATGAGGGCGCATAGGGCGTGGCTTCAGTGAAAAGCCCGCCATCGAGTGGAAGGTCACCGAACACCTCGTCGGTCGAGATGTGGTGGAAGCGGAAGGCGGACTTCTTCGGTTCGGGAAGGCCCGTGTGATAGGAGCGCACCGCCTGCAGCAACGCGAAGGTACCCATGATGTTGGTCTGTATGAATTCGCCCGGCCCGTCGATCGAGCGGTCGACATGGCTTTCCGCGGCGAGATGCATGACAGCGTCGACACCTTCCTGCTCCATGATCTTCTGCATCGCCTCGCGGTCGCAGATATCCGCCTTGTGGAAGCTGTAGCGCTTGTCGCTTGCGATGCCGGCGACCGCGCCCTCGCTTGCGGCATAGGTCATCTTGTCGACGTTGACGACGCTCAAGCCGAGATCGCGGATCAGGTGGCGGCAGACCGCCGATCCGATGAAGCCGCAGCCGCCTGTGACCATGATTTTCATGTGAGGCTCCTGGCGGTTCAGAATGTGATGCCGGCTGCGATATCGGCGAGCAGCGGTGCGGCCTGATCCTTGCCCGAGAGGATCGGCTGCGCGCCCGCTGGCAGCGGCCATGCGATGCCGATTGCCGGATCATCCCAGCGGATCGACCGGTCGTATTGAGGCGCATAGGGCGCTGTCACCTTGTAGAGCACTTCCGTGTGTGCCTCGAGGGTCAGGAAGCCATGGGCAAAGCCCTTCGGGATCAGCAACTGGTTGAACGCTTCCGCCGAGA
>JBKJQU010000304.1:0-3813 GCA_046594995.1 Aestuariivirga sp. | reverse complement strand
TTCGCAACAGAAGTCAGATGTTCAGGGTATCCTTGCCGATGTTTGGGGCGATCACAGAATTCATCGTGAGGGACAGCTACGACCTTAATGTTCAGTATGATCTCACCGGTCATGAGGTTCAGCGTGGCGGACGGATGAAGCCGATCACTGAGCCGACGCGGGAGTTTGGGTGGGGGAAGTCGCTGGGCACAGTAGTTAGGTCGTGAACCGATGTAATTCAGCACGCCGCACGCCTCTGCAGCGCTCTTATTGTAGAAGATAAAGGACTTGGCGCGTTCCCTCACTCCATTGCCGGTCCGGCCAGTATCTATAGGAGCCGCATGCGGAAAGTTTTGCACTTCCATTCATTTTATATGGTGAAATTTCAGTCACGCGGTTGCCAATTGGTTGCCAAGTCCAAGCGTTTGCACAATCACTTGCAGTCAGCCACTAGAAATCAAATGATATCAAGAGGTTATGGCGCACCCGACAGGATTCGAACCTGTGACCTCTGCCTTCGGAGGGCAGCACTCTATCCAGCTGAGCTACGGGTGCAGCTGCTGAAAAGTGTCTATACCCGATTGCGATGGCGCTTCGCAATGGCTGGCATTCCCGGGGTTTGTGGGCGGAGGCTGGCATCGGGAGTCCTCCGGTGGCATAGTGGCGTCCATGTCGATGACCTCCCCCCTGAAGCCTGGTGACCATCTCTATCTGATCGATGGATCGGGCTATATTTTCCGTGCCTATCATGCCCTTCCGCCCTTGACGCGGAAGTCCGACGGGCTGCCCGTGGGTGCCGTGCAGGGCTTTTGCAACATGTTGTGGAAGCTGCTGAAGGAAACCAATGCGGGGCATAAGCCCACGCATCTGGCGGTGATTTTCGATCATTCATCGAAATCTTTCCGCAATGCCATTTATCCCGAATACAAGGCGCACCGGCCGGAGCCGCCTGCCGACTTGCGCCCGCAGTTCGGGCTGATCCGCCAGGCGACGCGCGCCTTCAACGTCGCCTGCGTGGAGCAGGAGAATTTCGAGGCCGACGACCTGATCGCCACCTATGCGAGGCTAGCCGTGGACGCGGGCGCCACCTGCCGGATCGTCTCCTCAGACAAGGACCTGATGCAGCTGATCCGCCCCGGTGTGGCGCTTTACGATACGATGAAAGACCGCGAGGTTGGCGAGGCGGAAGTCTTCGAGAAGTTCGGCGTGAAGCCCCATAAAGTGATCGACATCCAGTCGCTGGCGGGCGACTCGGTCGACAACGTGCCGGGCGTGCCGGGCATTGGTGTGAAGACGGCTGCACAGCTCATCACCGAGTATGGCGATCTTGAAACGCTGCTTGCACACGCACCCGAGATCAAGCAGCAGAAGCGGCGCGAGAACCTGATCCAGTTTGCCGAGCAGGCGCGCATCTCGAAGCGCCTCGTGACGCTGGACGAGCATGTGCCGCTGGAACATGACGCCAGCGGTTTCGCAGTGGACAATCCCAAGCCCTCGCAGCTGATCGGCTTCCTCAAGACGCTGGAATTCTCCAGCTTCACGCGCAAGGTGGCGGGCGAACTGGATTGCGATGCATGCATGATCGATCCGGTGCCGGTCGACGTGAAGTTCTGGCCGCCCGAGGGTGCAGAAGCTGCGCTCTCTCCCTCTCCCCTTGCGGGAGAGGGTGGCGCGCAAGTGCCGGGTGAGGGGCTGAAACCGGCGCCCGGTGCCTCCTCATCCCCGGCTGCGCCGGACCATCTCCCGCAAGGGGAGAAGGAGGCAGCGCTGCTCGCCATACCCGTCAATCACGCGGATTACGAGACCGTCACCACGCTTGATGCGCTGGACCGCTGGATCGCGGCGGCTTACGAGCGGGGCTACATCGCCGCTGATACCGAGACCGATGCGCTGGACTCGATGCAGGCCAATCTCGTTGGCGTATCGCTTTCAGCCGAGCCCGGCAAGGCCTGCTATATTCCCTTGACGCACAAGGCGGCGGGCGGCGGATTGTTCGGCGGTGAGATCCTCGAGGGCCAGATTCCACTGGACAGCGCCATCGCGCGGTTGAAGCCGCTGCTTGAGGATCCGTCAATCCTGAAGATCGGTCAGAACCTCAAATATGATATCGAGGTGCTGAAACGCTATGGCATCGACGTGAACCCTGTCGATGATACGATGCTGATGTCCTACGTGCTGGAATCGGGCGACGTAGGCCATGGCATGGATGAGCTGTCCATGCGCCATCTCAATCACAAGTGCATTCCCTTCAAGGATGTCGCGGGCTCTGGCAAGTCAATGATCAGCTTTGATCGCGTGCCCGTCCCGAATGCCACGCAATATGCTGCGGAAGATGCCGACGTCACGCTGCGTCTGTGGCTTTTGCTGAAGCCCCGCCTTGCGCGCGTTGGCAAGCGCGCCGTTTATGAAACGCTGGAACGCCCGATGGTGCGCGTGCTGGCGGCGATGGAAATGAAAGGCGTCCTGATCGATCCCGAAGTGCTGCGCCGCCTGTCGAATGAACTGGCCAGTGCGGCAGCCGAGATCGAGAAGCATGTCTATGAACTCGCGGGCGAGCGCTTCAACATCGGTAGCCCCAAGCAATTGGGCGATATTCTCTTTGGCCGCATGGGGCTTCCCGGCGGCCGCAAGACGGCGACGGGTGCGTGGAGCACAGACTCAGGCGCGCTGGAAGAACTGGCGGCGCAAGGCATCGAACTGGCGCGCCGCGTCGTCGACTGGCGCCAGCTTTCCAAGCTGCGCTCGACCTATACCGATGCCCTGCCAAACTACATCAACAAGAAGACGGGCCGCGTCCACACGTCCTATTCGTTGGCCGCGACATCGACCGGCCGCCTGTCATCAACCGAGCCCAACCTGCAGAACATTCCGGTGCGCACGGAGGAAGGCCGCAAGATCCGCGCTGCCTTCATCGCGCCTGAAGGCCACAAGCTCATCAGCGCCGATTACAGCCAGATCGAGCTTCGCGTATTGGCGCATGTGGCCGATATTCCGCAATTGAAGAAGGCCTTTGCCGAGGGCCTCGACATTCATGCGATGACGGCGTCCGAAATGTTCGGAGTGCCGATTTCAGGGATGGACCCGATGGTGCGCCGCCGCGCCAAGGCCATCAACTTCGGCATCATCTATGGCATCTCGGCCTTTGGCCTTGCGAACCAGCTCTCGATCGGGCGTGAGGAGGCGGGCGAATATATCCGCACCTATTTCAAGCGCTTTCCCGGCATCCGCGACTACATGGAGCAGACCAAAAAAACCGCGCGCGACCAAGGCTATGTGGAGACGATCTTCGGCCGCCGCATGCATTTCCCGCGCATCAAGTCGCCCAATGCCTCGGAGCGCGCCTTCCTTGAGCGCGCGTCGATCAATGCGCCGATCCAGGGCGCTGCGGCAGACATCATCCGCCGCGCCATGGTGCGGATGCCGGAGGCTTTGGCCGAGGCGAAATTGGGCACGAAGATGCTGCTGCAGGTTCACGACGAACTGATCTTCGAATGCGCCGATGCTGAGGTTGAATTGACCAAGAACATCGTGAAGCGCGTGATGATCGCTGCGCCGGAGCCCGCGGTGAAGCTCAGCGTGCCATTGCAGGTCGACGCCCGCGCCGCGCAGGATTGGGAAGCCGCGCATTGATTTGAGACCAGAGGGCCCTCATCCCCCTGTCGGGACCTTCTCCCATGCCTCACGGCACGGGAGAAGGCACTCACTGCGCATGCCTTCTCCCGTGGCAAAGTCATGGGAAAAGATGCCCGAAGTGCGGATGAGGGCAATTCAGGTCCCGCAGAATGTCCGGTACATCTCTTCGCTCGGCGCAGGCTCGGCATATCGGCCTGCTTC
>JBKJQU010000066.1:0-2904 GCA_046594995.1 Aestuariivirga sp. | reverse complement strand
GGCGAACTCACATTCACTGCACTCTGAAAGGGCTGACATGGCAAACCGGCATCGCGGCGAGATTTCCGCCGAACTGGGCGGCAAGGGCTACACGCTCTGTCTCACTCTCGGAGCATTGGCCGAAATCGAGGACGCCTATGGCGGGGAAGACCTGATCGCCATCGCCGAGCGTTTCGAGAAGGGCCGTATCGGTGCGAGCGACGCGATCCGCGTGATCGGCGCGGGGCTTCGCGGTGGCGGAAACCCGGTCAGCAATAACGAAGTGGCGGCGATGACGGTTGCCGGTGGGGCCGCAGGTTATCTCGGCATCGTGGTGCGGCTGCTGAAGGCGACGTTCGAGCCGCCCGAGGGTGCCGTGGGAAACGGATGAGCGCCCACGGGGAGAGCTTCCCCTGGCGGCGCATGATGGAGCTGGGCCTTGGCGTGCTTCGCCTGAGCCCGGCCGACTTCTGGGCGGCAACACCGCGCGAGATCGCAGCGGCATTTCCGCAAGTTGCGGCAAGCGCGCTGGCACGCGCTGACTTCGACGAACTGATGCAACAATTTCCGGATCACACATGACCGAGCAAGCCGAGCGTTTCAATCTCCAGACGGAAGAACTGCGCGGGCAGATGGAAGGCCTCAACAAATTGGCCGACAGTTTCGGCGTGAAGCTGGTGAACGCATTCGCGGGCGCCGTGATCCATGGCCGCAAGCTCTCCGATGTGTTGAAGGGGCTGGCACTTTCCCTGGCGCAGACGGCGCTGACGCAAGGGCTGAAGCCTCTCGGAAACCTCATCGGCGGGCTGCTTGGCAATGTGCTGGGAAGTGCCAGGGGCAATGTGTTCGCCAAGGGTGCGCTGATGCCCTTTGCGGATGGCGGCATCGTCAATTCGCCAACACTGTTTCCGATGCGCGGCGGCACCGGCCTGATGGGCGAAGCGGGGCCCGAAGCCATCATGCCTCTGGCGCGCGGTGCTGATGGCAAGCTGGGGGTGAGAGGGGCGGGCGGTGGGGTCAACGTGACCGTCAACATCTCCACACCCGATGCACAAAGTTTCCAGCGGTCACAATCCCAGGTCGCCGCGCTGATGGCGCGTGCGGTATCGCGCGGGCAGAGGAACCTCTGAGCCATGGCATTCGATGACATTCGGTTTCCGGTTGCGATCTCGCGTGGGGCGACTGGCGGTCCGGAGCGGCGCACCGACATTGTGGTGCTGGGCTCGGGCGCCGAGGAGCGGAACAGCCGATGGGCTGATTCACGCCGGCGCTACAATGCGGGCTTCGGCGTGAAATCGCTCGAAGATATTCATGATGTGGTGCGTTTCTTCGAGGAGCGTCGCGGGCGGCTGCATGGCTTCCGCTGGAAGGACCATATGGATTTCAAATCCTGTGCGCCAAACGGGCAGGTAACCGCTCTGGGCCAGCAGATCGGGACTGGTGACGGCGTCAGGACGGCGTTCCAGCTCGTCAAACGCTACGGCTCCGGCCTACGCGATTACCTGCGCAGTATCACCAAGCCTGTGGCCGGAAGCGTGGTGATTGCGGTCAATGGCGTCACCACAACAGGTGTTTCACTCGATACATCGACCGGAACCGTAACCTTCAACCCCGGTTCCATTCCAGCGAGCGGCGCGATCGTGACAGCGGGCTTCCAGTTTGATGTTCCCGCACGCTTCGACAGCGACCAGCTGCGGATCAATCTCACCAACTTTGCAGGCGGTGACATTCCGGACATACCCATTGTGGAGATCCGCGCATGAGAGTGCTGCCACCAGGGCTTCAGGCTCATCTCGACAGCGGGGCCACGACGCTTTGCCATTGCTGGAAGCTGGAGACACGCGGCGGCGATGTGATGGGCTTCACCGATCATGACCGCGACCTCAGCTTCGACGGGTCAAGCTTCGAGGCGCAGGCGGGGTTCATGGCAACGGAGATCGAATCCTCGCTCGGATTGTCGGTCGACAATCTCGAAGCGTCAGGTGCGCTGTCCTCTGAGCGGCTGAATGAAGCCCGCCTGTTGGCAGGTGACTTCGACAATGCCGAAATCACCGTGTGGCTGGTGAACTGGCAGGATGTGAGCCAACGCTCATTGGTGCGCCGTGGAAACCTTGGCGAGATCACGCGTGGCAAGACAGCGTTCAGTGCCGAACTGCGGGGCATGGCCCATGCCCTGAACCAACCCAGAGGGCGCATCTTCCAATATGGCTGCGATGCTATGGTGGGCGATGCGCGCTGCGGCGTTGATCTCGAGTCGCCGGCCTACAGTGTCGAGGCGGATGTCATCCAGGTTGAAGACAACCGCAGGCTTCTGATCAGCGGCGCAGAGAGTTTTGAAGAAGGGTGGTTTGCGCGCGGTACGCTGGAGTTCATCTCAGGTGCTAACACCGGCCGCAAAGCAGAAATCAAGCTGCACCGACTGCAGCAGAGCGGTGTTCTGATCGAACTCTGGCAACCCATGGCAATGGCGGTGGAAGCTGGTGACAGCGTGATGCTGCGTGCCGGATGCGACAAGCAGTTTTCAACCTGCAAGGCGAAATTCTCGAACAGCATGAACTTCCGCGGCTTTCCGCAAATTCCGGGTGACGATTTCATCCTGAGCTATGCCCGCCCCGAGGACGGTTCCAATGACGGCACCAGCCGTAACGACGTCATGGCTGGCAGCTGATGCGATCTGCTGACATTGTGAATGCGGCGCGCGGATGGCTCGGCACGCCCTATGCGCATCAGGCGAGCCTGAAGCTGATCGGCACCGATTGCCTGGGCCTTGTGCGCGGCGTCTGGCGCGAAGTCATTGGAAGCGAGCCCGAGGCCTCCCAGGCCTATTCGCATGGTTGGGCGGAAAGCGGCGGCGGCGAAGCATTGGCAGAAGCGGCTCGCCGCCATCTGGTCGATGTTCCGCCTACGGAGTTTCAGGCGGGCGAC
>JBKJQU010000486.1:0-2671 GCA_046594995.1 Aestuariivirga sp. | reverse complement strand
TCGCCGCCTTCAAGGATGTCGCCACCCCTGCCGCCGTTCAGCACGTCATTGCCGCCCTCGCCATCGAGGGTGTCGTTGCCATTGCCGCCGATCAGCCTGTTGTTGCGTGAGTTGCCCAGGAGAGTGTCGTTGAAACCCGACCCCTGAAGATCCTCTATGCCGGTCAAGCTGTCGCCCTCGGCATCGCCGCCAAATCCCTGGCCGGTGGTGAGATCAACCCAGACGCCTGCGGAGCTGGACGCATAGCTTGCCAGGTCTCTGCCGATGCCGCCCTGCAACTTGTCGGCGCCGGTGCCGCCGGTCAATGTATCGTTGCCCGCCGCGCCCGAGAGGGTGTCGTCTCCGGCGGCGCCAAACAGGGTGTCGTTTCCAGCCTCGCCGTCCAGCGTGTCATTGCCCGCCATGAGGCCGGCATGAAGGGCAGCGATGCTCGCGTTCGATGCCGGTGCGCTGAGCAATGGCTGCAACGACGTGATCGGCATGGACAAGTCCGAGAGGGAATCCACGAAGCTTCCGGACATCGCAAAGTGCTGGATTTCAGTGATGGTCCCTGAGGTGAAGCTGCCGGTGTCGTTGTCCCAGACCAGGCCTTCGCCATAGTAGTAGGTCTTGCTGCCGTCAGGGTTGAGGAAGCCGAACTCGCCGGCCGTCTGGTACAGCATGCGGGTCTGGAAATCGCCGCCCGCCTGTGCCGCAAAAAGACTGAGCCCGGTGCCCCGGTAGTAGTACTTCGCCATCCGCATGCCTCTGCTGTCGCAAGTTGCGACACAAGTTAATGTTCGATTAACATATCCTCTGGATAGCAAGGCACATGCCACAGGGTTGCTTCCGATGCCCGATTTGTGATCCAGCCTTGATTTGCGGAGGTAGAGATCAAGCGTCTAAGCAGGTTGTAACATTCTAGAGGAGGAACGGGACATGCCGATCAAGCGCATTCATGGCTGGGACATTCCGGAAGCTCATGTGACGCCGGAACATGTGTTCCTGAACCGGCGTGCCTTCATGGGTGGAGTAGCGGGCGGGGCTGCGCTGGCAATTGCCGGGCCGGCGCTGGCCCAGGCTGACCCCAATGCCGGGCTTTATCCCGCGGCCGCCAACCCTGCCTTTGCCGATGCGGGACGGCCCGTGAACAAGGAAGTGGATACGACGACCTTCAACAATTACTACGAATTCGGCTCATCGAAGCGCATCGCGGATGCCGCCGAGAAGCTGCCGGTCAGGCCTTGGGCCATCGTCATCGACGGCGAGGTGGAAAAGCCCATGACGGTCGATTTCGACGATCTCATCAAACAGGTCACACTCGAAGAGCGGATCTACCGCCACCGCTGCGTGGAAGCTTGGTCCATGGTGGTGCCATGGACGGGCTTCACGGTGAAGCGGCTGGTGGAAATCGCCAAGCCCAATGCGAATGCGAAGTTCCTGCGCTTCGAGACATTCAACAAGCCGGAGGCGGCGGTGGGCCAGCAGCCGGGGTTGTTCACGTCCTATCCCTGGCCCTATGTGGAAGGGATTACCATGGCCGAGGCCATGAACGAGCTGCCGCTGATGGTGACGGGCGCCTATGGCAAGCCGCTGCCCAAAAGCATGGGTGCGCCGGTGCGCCTGCACCTGCCGTGGAAATATGGCTTCAAGTCGATCAAGGGCATTGTGCGGATCAGCTTCACGGCGGAGCGCCCTGTGAGCTTCTGGGAGACGCTGGGGCCTTCCGAATATGGCTTCTGGGCCAATGTGAACCCGGAGGTGCCGCACCCGCGCTGGAGCCAGGAGAGCGAGCAGGTGCTGGGTTCGGGCGAGCGCATCCCCACGCTGCTCTACAATGGCTATGGCGAGCAGGTGGCTTCGCTTTATGCCGGGCTCGAGGGCGAAAAGCTGTTCATGTAAAGAAGAGGCCGGCACAAACCGCCGGCCTGGAGTTGCCCGTGCCCCGGGGTGGGGCTGACTTCAGAGCAATCTCACAGGGATGAGAAGGCAGAAGCCTTGCGCCTGAGTTGCAAGGGGAGAGAGCAACGAGGTGCTGGTCGCATCGGAAACGCGACACTTGAGAGAATGATACCGCGCGCGGTTTCCCGCAAGTTGCCGCTGCTCATGGGAGCTATGCCCAGCCTTCATGACGCAGCGGGAAGCATTCTGCTAACGCTCGCCCATGCCGCTCGAACTGCTTCTCGCTCTGGCCGGATTTTCCGTGGTCACTTCGGTGACGCCTGGCCCAAACAACCTGATGCTTCTGGCATCGGGCGTGAACTTCGGATTCCGCCGCAGTTCGGCGAGGGGGCGGAGAAGGGCAAGCCCTTCACTTTCGTGCAGGCGGCGCTTTTCCAGTGGGTGAACCCCAAGGCCTGGGTGATGGCGATCACGTCCATTGCCGCCTACACCATGCCTTCCGCCTATGTGGCGAACGTGTTCACGGTGGGACTGGTCTATGCCGTGGTCAATGCGCCATCGATGAGCTGCTGGACGCTGTTCGGCACGGCGCTGCGCCGCTTCATGAGCAACCCGATCCACCAAATGCCGGGACCAAACACCTAGAAGCTCCACTCTTTCGCCTTGGCCACGATGAAATCGCGGAAGACGGTGACGCGCTTCGTTTCCTTCAGCTCCTCGGGATAGACGAAGTAGGTGTCGAACTCCGGCGTCTCGACCGGAAGGTCGATCTGCACGAGGCCAGACTCTT
>JBKJQU010000289.1:0-4796 GCA_046594995.1 Aestuariivirga sp. | reverse complement strand
GCGAATTCATAGCCGGTCTCGGCCAGATGCATGATGTTGATATGGTCGGTCTGGCGATGCCCGGTGGCGTGCGCCGCCATGTCGGACAAGACGCAATCGGCCTTCTCGCCTCCCAGCGCGTCGATCAGCATCTGAGGTGCATCCTCTTCGAGGAAATCTTTTTTAAAGATGGTGACGGCGGACATCGGGTCCATGCCATGCATGTCGATGGCGATGACCGTGCCTTTTCCTTCTTCCGCCTTCACGCGCTTCACCGCCACTTGGGCCCAGCCGCCGGGCGCGGCGCCAAGGTCGATGATCCGGCCGCCGGGCTTGAGGAACTTGTACTTGTCGTCGATTTCGATCAGCTTGAACGCCGAGCGCGAGCGGTAGCCGAGCTTCCGCGCCTCATAGACATAAGGATCGTTGAGCTGGCGCTCGAGCCAGATCTTCTGCGAGGGCGTCTTGCCCTTGCCGGTCTTGACGCGAACCTTGAGGCTGTTGCCGCCGGGCTTCTTGCCGCTTCCCGGTCGGCTCATGCCGCCCTCCCATAGGTGCCGTCCTGCTTCATCAGCATGGTGAGAATGCCCTCGCGCAAGCCCCGGTCCGCCACGCGGATGCGCTCCGCCGGAAAGGCCAGCCGGATTTCCTCTAGGATGGCGCAGCCCGCCAGCACTAAGTCGGCGCGCTCCTTGCCGATACAGGGGTTGGCGGCGCGCTGCTCGTAGGTCATGTGCAGAAGCCTGTGCGTGACGTTGCCGATGTCGGTGCTGTTCAGCCAGCACCCGTCGACGCGGGAGCGGTCATAGCGCGGCAGGCCCAGCTGCACGCCGGCAATGGTGGTCACCGTTCCGGACGTGCCGAGCAGATGCGACGGCACAGGCGGAGCGCCGTTGTTGGCAACCGAAACGCGGGCCGCGAATTCCTGCAGCATGGGCCTGAGGTAATCGCGCATCGCCTCGAAGGATTGCGGCGTCACATCCATGCCGCCGCCGAATTGTTCGGAGATGGTGACAACGCCTGCAGCCAGCGAGGTCCAGGCCACGGTGTCGAAGCGCAGCCCGTTCCGCTTCATCCACAGCACCTCGGTCGAGCCGCCGCCGATATCGAACACCAATGCCGTTTCCGCATCGCGGTCCACCAGCGGCTCGGCCCCCGTTGCGGCGAGGCCTGCTTCCGTCTCGCGGTCGATAATCTCGAGGCCAAGGCCCGTTTCCTCGCGCACGCGGGCAATGAAGTCCGGTCCGTTGTCGGCCATGCGGCAGGCCTCGGTGGCGACAAGGCGCACCTTGTCCACCTTGCGCCATTTCAGCTTGTTGGCACACACCCGCAACGCATCGATGGTGCGCATCATGGCGTCGTCGCTAAGCCGGCCGGTTTGCGCCAGGCGCTCACCCAGCCGCACGATGCGCGAGAAGGCATCGACCACCACAAAGCCATGCTGTGCAGGCGTGGCGATCAACAGGCGGCAATTGTTTGTGCCGAGGTCCAGCGCGCCGTAGAGATCGGCAGGCTGGATGTCTCGATTGTCCGGCTGGCGGATTCCAGGCTGCCCGCCCGGTGCGGGCTTCCGCCTGGAACGGTTCCAACCCGACCCATTGGTCGCGTCCACGTCCCAAAACCTTTCAGGGGCACCCGGATCTCGACGGCATTTCGGCCGGAGCGGCGGCGGTCGCCCGTAATCATTGCGTTGGATTGAATGTAACAGGTTCACCCCCTGCTCACAAAGCAATTGTGTCAATCGGATGCTGGGTAAGGTGTTAACCCCACATTGAGACGTTCCCGACTAATGCTTGCAGCCAAGCAGGGGTTTGCATGCGTACATTTGGTCCCAAATGGTTCAAGGACGGATCGCTGATCGGTGAGTTCTCGGATCATCTTGGCGTGGCCATTACGCAGCAGAAACAGGCGATTGCCCTTCATGCCGCAAAGGTCGATGCCGAGTTGGCGTCCAAGGCGAAATCCGAATTCATCGCCAACATGAGCCATGAACTCCGCACCCCGCTGAACGCCATCATCGGCTTCTCCGACATGCTGCACACTCAGACGGTCACCTCGCCCGAAAAGGTCCACCAGTATTCGGGCTATATCAAGCAGGCGGCCGAGCACCTCCTGGCCCTCATCAACGGCATCCTCGACGTCTCGAAGATCCAGGCCGGCAAGCTGTCGGTCGATCGCGAACCCATCAGCCTCCTGCCGGTCATGGATTCCTGCCTCCTCATCATCGAGGCCAAGGCGCGCGAAAAAGGCATCACGGTCGAAACCTCGGTGCCCGCCGCCTTGCCGCATATCCTGGGCGACCCGCTCCGGCTAAAGCAGATCCTGATCAACCTTCTCGGCAATGCCGTCAAGTTCACGCCGGAAAAAGGCCGCATCCGGATCGAGGCCTCCATGCTCCAGCAGGGCTATGCCGTCATTGCCGTCACCGATACGGGTGTGGGCATGACGCCAGCCGAAGTCGACACCGCCATGCGGCCGTTCGGCCAGATCGACACCGCCTTCAACAAGCGCCACGAGGGCACAGGCCTTGGCCTTCCGATTGCCTATGCGCTGGCACGCCTCCATGGCGGCGATCTCCGCATCGACTCGCAGAAAGGCGTGGGCACCCGCGTGTCTCTGATCCTGCCGATCGCCGAAGCAGCAGATGCAGCGACCCCGTCCGAACCGAATATCCATTGAAAGTGAATTAGAACCATGTATCGCCAGCAACAGCCAATCCAGCCGAACGTGGTGCCGAGGCCTCAGACGGTCGAGCGCGTGGGCCGTATCGTGGCCGTCACCGGCGCCCATGCTGTGATCCTCATAGACGCCGAGGATTCCGCCAACCCGCATAAGACACCCGAAATCGGCACGCTGCTGAAAGTCGACACGCTGAAATCCGTGTCGCTCTGCATGGTCTCCGCGCTGTCGTCGCCCATGCCGTCGCACTCGAAGGACGACAAGGAACTCCGCATCATCGAGGTTGAATTTATCGGCGAGTTGCCGAAGGACGAAACCGGCACGCCGCAAGGCTTCCGCCGTGGCATCTCGTGCTATCCCTCGCTGGGCGACATTGTCTTCCGCGCGGCCAAGCACGAACTCGAACGCGCTTACGCCTGTGATTCCGACACGGCGATCCGCGTGGGCCATATCACGCAGGATTCGACTATCCCAGCGATGATCAAGATCGACGAGATGCTGGGCAAGCACTTCGCCGTGCTGGGAACGACCGGCACTGGCAAGAGCTGCACCGTGGCGCTGATCCTCCGCCGCATTCTGGAAAAGAATCCGCAGGCCCACATTCTGCTGCTCGACGTTCACCGCGAATATGCCAACGCCTTCCAGGACCTGGCCGAGATCATCACGCCAGACAACATGAACCTGCCCTTCTGGCTCTTGAACTTCGAGGAGATCATTGAGATCCTCATCGGCCAGCAGTCGAACCGCGAGACCGACACCGAAGTGCTGCGCGAGCTGATCCCGCTCGCCAAGATGCGCTACATGAACAACCAGCGCCGCGACCGCAACGGCATCGTCCGCGGCCGCGAGGTGACGGACCCCACCAACATCGGCGTCGACACGCCCATCCCTTACCGCACCTCCGACCTCATCGGCATTCTTGAGGAATATATCGGCAAGCTGGAAATGCGCGGCGAACTGGCCCCCTACAAGCGCCTGAAGTCCCGCATCGAAACCATCAGCCGCGACCCGCGCTACGCCTTCATGTTCGGCTCATTGACGGTGCAGGACACGATGGCCCAGGTGCTGGCCCGCCTGTTCCGCATTCCCGTCGCTGGCAAGCCCATCGCCATCCTGGAACTGGGCGGCCTGCCATCGGAAATCATCAACGTCGTCGTTTCGGTGCTGGCCCGCCTCGCCTTCGATTTCGGCGTGTGGAGTGCGGGGCAAATCCCCATCACCTTCGTCTGCGAGGAAGCGCACCGTTATGTGCCGATCGACAAGACGCTGGGCTTCGAGCCGACGAAGCGCGCCGTCTCGCGCATTGCCAAGGAGGGCCGCAAATACGGCGTCTCGCTCTGCCTCGTCACCCAGCGCCCCGCCGAACTCGATCCCACCATCCTGTCGCAATGCAACACCATCTTCTCGATGCGCCTGACGAACGAGCGCGACCAGGACATCCTGCGCGCCGGCATTTCTGATGCGGCGGCAAGCCTTCTCGAATTCATGCCCACCATGGGCACGGGCGAGGCCATCACCTTCGGCGAAGGTGTGGCGCTGCCCACCCGCATCAAGTTCGACATGCTCCCGCCCAATGCCTGGCCCAAGAGCAACGCGGCTTCCTTCACCAAGAACTGGGCACAGGAAATGCCCGACGACAATTACCTCAACGAAATCGTCATCCGCTGGCGCGCGCAAAGCCACAATCCGGAAGCCCTTGGCGGCGACATTGCCATGCCGCAAGCGGTGGCCGTGGCCCAGCAGATCGCATCGCCGCCACCTCCCATGCCTTCGCCAACAGTCCGCCGGGTACCCGCGGGCCAGAGCTTTGGCCAGACCGTACCCGCCCGCCAGGCCCCGCCGCCACCGCCACCGCCAGGAGGCGCTCCAGGCCAGCAGCAAAGCCTCGCCAGCCTCATCCGCCAGTTCCGCGGTTGAGGGCCTTAGGGAACCAGACAAGAGGCTTGCGCATCATGCCACGTGAGGCTATCTAGCGCGGCACCGAACCCGTTGGGGGATCGTCTAACGGTAGGACCGCGGACTCTGACTCCGCTAGTCTAGGTTCGAATCCTAGTCCCCCAGCCAATTCCAACACAATCAAACACTTAGCTCTCACAGGGGGCAAGAATGGTGGGCAGATATGATGGGTAGCGTATCGT
>JBKJQU010000249.1:0-3906 GCA_046594995.1 Aestuariivirga sp. | reverse complement strand
TGGAAAGACTACCCGAAATCGGAAGGCGAACACTCTGGGACGGCGCGCAAACGATCCGTTTTGACAAAGCGTAAGTCCGGTATGAGTCGTCCGCTCGACGGATTGCTGGTGGTTTCGTTGGAGCAGGCAATTGCGGCACCCTATTGCACGCGCCTGCTTGCCGATCAGGGGGCCCGCGTCATCAAGGTGGAGCGTCCGGACGGCGGCGATTTCGCGCGCGTCTATGACACGCGGGCACGTGGGCTCGCCAGCCACTTCGTTTGGACCAACCGCTCGAAGGAAAGCCTCGCGCTCGACATGAAAGAGGAAGGCGCCGTTGAAGCCCTGAACCGCATCATCGCCAAGGCCGATGTCTTCGTCCAGAACATGGCACCCGGCGCTGCCGAGCGGCTGGGTCTTGGTCACACAAACCTCAGGCGCAACAATCCCCGGCTCATCACCTGCTCCATTTCGGGCTATGGCGCTGGCGGTCCTTACGAAAACAGCAAGGCCTATGATCTGCTGATACAAGCCGAGGCCGGCTTCCTGTCGATCACGGGGAGCGAAGGCGAGATGGCCAAGGCGGGCATCTCGATTGCCGACATCGCGGCAGGCGTCACCGCCTATCATTCCATCCTTGCAGCGCTTCTCAACCGGGCAAAGACCGAAGCGGGCGACCATATCGAGGTCTCGATGCTGGAGGCCATGGCGGAGTGGATGGGCTTTCCCATGTATTATGCGATGGACGGTGCGCCGCCGCCGTCTCGCAGCGGCGCCAGTCATGCCACAATCTATCCCTATGGTCCCTATGCCACGGCTGATGGCACCGTATTCCTCGGCCTGCAGAACGACCGTGAATGGGTGTCGTTCTCGAAGGTCGTCCTGCAGCGTGGAGAACTGGGGGAGGACCCGAGATTTGCCGGCAATTCCGGCCGCGCCAGTCACCGTGACATTCTCGAGCCGATCATCACAGGCGTTTTTGGTGCGTTGCCGACGGCTGAGGCAATCGGAAGGCTCCAACATGCGGGCATTGCCACGGCGCGGGTGAACGACATGGCCGCACTGTGGAAGCATCCGCAACTCGCCGCCCGGCAGCGGTGGCAGGAGTTTGGCTCCCCAGTGGGGCCTTTGCCCGGCCTCAGGCCGGTGACAGGCGACGCCTGGGAGCCGCGTTTCGATCCGGTGCCTGCCGTCGGCGAACACACTGAAAAGATTCTCGCCGAATTCGGCGCCGCTTCAGATATCGCGAAAGACATGACGCCATGATGCTCCCCAAGCCCGACCGCCATCAGGACATGCGCGACGCCATGCGAGCACTTTGCGCAGGGTTTCCAGCAGAATACCATCGCAAGCATGGTGCGGTGGCCACCTACCCTGTGGAATTCATCGACGCGCTGACCAGGGCGGGTTGGCTTGCCGCTATGATTCCGGAAGAATATGGCGGATCGAATCTTGGTCTTACAGAAGCGTCGGTGGTGATGGAGGAGATCAACCGTTCTGGCGGCAATGCCGGCCATTGCCACGGTCAGATGTACAATATGGGCACGTTGCTGCGCCATGGATCGAAGGCACAGAAAGATCTTTATCTGCCGAAGATCGCCAGCGGTGAATTGCGTCTTCAGTCCATGGGCGTCACCGAGCCTACGACGGGAACCGATACGACGAAACTGAAGACGACGGCCGTGCGCAAAGGCGATCTCTATATGGTCAACGGGCAGAAGGTGTGGATTTCGCGCGTTCAGCATTCCGACCTGATGATCCTTCTCGCGCGCACCACGCCACTTGCCGAGGTTCGCAAGAAGTCGGAAGGGTTGTCGATCTTTCTCGTGGACCTGACACAGGCCATCGGCAATGGCCTGACTGTCAAGCCGATCCGCAATATGGTCAATCACGAGACCAACGAACTGTTCTTTGACAATCTGGAGATCCCAGCGGAAAACCTCATTGGCGAGGAAGGCCGCGGCTTTCGCTACATCCTCGACGGCCTGAATGCCGAGCGCACCCTGATCGCAGCGGAATGCATCGGCGACGGCTATTGGTTCGTCGAGAAAATATCGGCCTATGCGAAAGAGAGGATCGTCTTCGACCGCCCGATCGGCCAGAACCAGGGCGTACAGTTTCCGATCGCGCGGGCCTTCATCAACGTCGAGGCGGCCAGCCTGATGCGCTTCGAGGCAGCGCGAAAATTCGACGCTCATGAAGATTGCGGCGCTGAGGCCAACATGGCGAAGTTGCTTGCCGCCGATGCGTCATGGGAAGCGGCCAACGCCTGCCTGCAGTTCCACGGCGGCTTCGGTTTCGCGGAGGACTACGACGTCGAGCGCAAGTTCCGCGAAACGCGGCTCTATCAGGTGGCGCCGATCTCGACCAACCTGATCTTGTCCTATGTGGCCGAGCATATCCTCGGCCTGCCCCGCTCGTTCTGAAAAAAAGGGCCGCTTCCCAACAGGAAAGCGGCCCTGACATCATCACACGCCGATGGGCATGTGCTCGGCAGAACGAGTGACTGCACGGGGCGCCGTCAGTTCTTTCCACTTCGCCAAGGCTGTGTTGATCGCCGGAAACGGTTTGCGCTCCACGAACTTGCCGCGGCCTGGACGCGCATTGTCGTTCTTGCCATAGGACCAGACCACCTCGCCCCGCGATATCGTGTAGCGCGCCTGTCCGTTGACCTTGAAGCCCTCGAAGACATTATAGTCGATGATCGACTTCTGGCTGGCGGCGGAAATGGTCTTGGAGATGCCGGGATCCCAGACGACGACATCGGCATCGGACCCCACCATCAGCGCGCCTTTCTGCGGATAGATATTCAGAATCTGCGCGATATTGGTCGACGTCACGGCCACGAATTCGTTGGGCGTGAGGCGCCCGGTTTCAACGCCCTTGGTCCACAGAACCGAAAGACGATCCTCGAGCCCGCCGGTACCGTTGGGAATCCTGGGGAAGTTGCCGACGCCGAAACGCTTCTGCTTGGTGGTAAAGGCGCAATGATCCGTCGCAACCACCTGCAGCGAGCCCGCGGCCAAGCCAGCCCAGAGTGAATCCTGATGGCTCTTGTCGCGGAAAGGCGGCGACATCACGCGCTGTGCGGCGTAGTCCCAGCTCTTGTTGAAATACTCACCCTCGTCCAGTGTCAGATGCTGGATCAAGGGCTCGCCATAAACCCGCATGCCCTTCTGGCGAGCCCGGCGAATCGCCTCATGCGCCTGCTCGCTCGACGTGTGAACGATATAAACCGGGACGCCAGCCGCATCGGCGATCATGATGGCGCGGTTGGTGGCCTCGCCCTCGACTTCCGGCGGACGTGAGAAGGCATGGGCCTCGGGGCCGGTGACACCCTGGCTCATGTATTTTTCCTGAAGCGCTGCGATGATGTCACCATTCTCGCAATGAACGAGCGGAAGTGCGCCCAGCGACGCGCAGCGCTGGAACGAGGCGAACATCTCGTCGTCGTTCACCATCAATGCGCCCTTGTAGGCCATGAAGTGCTTGAAGGTATTGATGCCGCGTTCGATGACCTTGCCCATTTCGTCGAAGTGTTTCTCCGACCAGCCATTGACGCACATATGATAGGAATAGTCGCTCGATGCCTGACGGGTCGCCTTGGCCTCCCAAGCCTCAAGAGCGGCCAGCATGCCGTCCGGTCCCGGAATGACGAAATCGACAATCGTGGTGGTGCCGCCAGACAGGGCCGCGAAAGTCCCGCTCTCCCAGGTTTCGGCTGCGGTCGTGCCCATGAAGGGCATTTCAAGATGCGTATGGGGATCGATCCCGCCGGGCATGATGTAGGCGCCCTCGGCATCGATGACAGTATCGCCCTTCAAGCCCGGCCCGATGGCGGCGATCTGCTCGCCTTCGATGAGGATATCTGAAACGTAAGTGCGGTCGGCTGCGACAATCGTACCGCCTTTGATGACCTTCGACATT
>JBKJQU010000443.1:0-3569 GCA_046594995.1 Aestuariivirga sp. | reverse complement strand
TGGCCGACGATGACGGCGGTGCAGCCGGCTTCCTTCAGCATTTCGGGCGAGATGTCGCCCGTGTGGGCACCCGAAGGGTTCCAATGGCAATCCTGGCCGCCGACCTTGATGCGCGTGCCCTTCAGCACCGACTTCACCCGGCGCAGGATGATGGCGGGCGGGCAGATCATCACGTCAGCCTTTAGCTTCACGTCCTTCAGCATGGCGGCCAGAAGCCGGGGCTCTTTCAGCATGGCGATGCCGCCATTCATCTTCCAGTTTCCGGCGACCAGCGGCCGCAGCCCTTCGCTTGCCATCATTTTCCTCCAAACCCTTGATCGGAATGGCTCATAGCAGACACATACTGCACTTGCGAGGGGGTCATCGCCTACCTATAGTGCGCCGCGCCCGTTTGGGGCATCTGACTGAGAGGACGACGTTTATGATGGATTCCATGCGCAATGCCGCCAAGGGTTGGGCGGCGAAGGTGCTCATCGGCCTTCTTGCCCTGAGCTTCGGCGTGTGGGGTATTGCCGACGTGTTCACCGGGTCCACGCGGGGCGCGCTGGCGACCGTTGGCGATGTCGATATCAGCGGCGATGAATTCACGCAGGCCTTCAACCAGTATCTGCAAAACTATCAGCGCCAGACGGGACAGACGCTCGATGCGGCGGATGCGCGGCGGCTGGGCGTGGACCGCGGGGTTCTCAACACGCTGATCCAGTCAGCCGCGATCGACAACGAAGCGCAGAAGCTGGGGTTGCGCGTTTCCGACCTTTACCTTGCCCAGCAGGTGGCCGAGAATCCGAACTTCCAGGACTCCGCCGGAAAGTTCGATGCCGACCGCTTCCGCCAGTTGCTGACGACGAACGGGCTGTCCGAAGCAGGCTTCTTCGCGCAGCAGCGCCAGGATGTTCTGCGCGAGGCGGTGACGGGCACCGCCGACGGCAATCTTCCCGTCAGCCGCGCGCTGGTGGAGGCGCAGTATCGCTACCGCAACGAGCAGCGCGATGCGCGCTTTGTTGTGGTGAAGACCGCCGACACAGAGGCGGCAGCGCCCACGGAAGACGAAATCAAGAAGGAATATGATGCGAACCCCACGTCCTATACGGCGCCTGAGTACCGCTCCATCGCCGTAATGAAGGCGGAGCCAAAGGACATTGCCGCGAAGGTGACGCTCTCGGAGGAAGACATCACCACAGGGTTCGAGGGGCACAAAAGCGAATACTTCACGCCCGAGAAGCGGACGATCCTGCAGATCACGTTCCCGACCCTTGAAGAAGCGACTGCCGCCAAGGCCAAGCTTGCGGCGGGCACCGACTTTATGGCGCTGGCAAAAGAGCGCGGCTTCAGCGAGGCAGACGTCACGTTTGCCGACAAGACCAAGGCCGATTTCTTCGATGCCGCAATCGCAGATGCCGCATTCAAGCTGGCTGAAGGTGAGTTGAGCGAGCCGATCAAGGGCGCGCTGGCGACGGTGTTGCTCAAGGCCGCGAAAATCGCGCCGGAACACCAGGCGACACTCGACGAGGTCAGGCCGCAATTGACCGAGCAGCTCAAGATCGAGAAGGCCCGCGACGAGATCCAGTCGATCTATGCATCGGTCGAGGATGCACGCGCGGCGCAGTCGAAGTTCGAGGAGATTGCGGAACGCGCGTCGATCCCGTTCGAAGTCATCCCCGCTGTCGATGCGCAGGGCCGCGACAAGAGCGGCAAGGACGTGGTGCTGCCGAACAAGGACGAATTGCTGAAGAGCGCCTTCCAGAGTGACGTTGGCGTCGAGACCGATGCGCTGCAACTGGAAGAAGGATATTTGTGGTACGAGGTGCGCGAAGTGGTGCCTTCTGCCGTGAGGCCCTTCGACGACGTGAAGGACCAGGTTCGCGCCAAGGTGACCGCCAACAAAGTGCGCGCCGTTTCCGAGGAAAAGGCGCGGAAGATCGTGGAGCGGCTGTCTGCCGGTGCGAAGCTTGAAGAAATTGCAACCGAGCTTGGCACGGCGGTGCAGACCGCACAGGGCATGCGGCGGAATGAGAGCAGTTCGGGTTTTGACGTTCTTGCGGTTACCGCGCTGTTCTCGGTTCCAGAAAACGGATTTGCGTTCGCGGTGGAGCCTGATGGCAAAGGCGCCAAGGTAATGCAGTCGCAGGCGGTGCTGCTTCCCTCCTTCAACCCGGAATCGGAAGAAGCCAAGGCTTTGGCCAAGGAAATGGAAGGCACGGTTTCCAACGACATGCTGCTGGCCTACTTGAGTTCGGTGGAGAGTGCGGCGGGCGCAAAGATCAACGAAAACCTCTGGCGACAGATCTCGGGTACGCAGACGCAGTAATCCCCAGGATCAATTCTCTTCGCCGGACCAATTCCATGATCATCTCTCCCGACTACGACAGCTTCGCCCGAGCCTATGAGCGGGGCGAGTCGCAGATCGTCTCGACACGGCTTGTCGCCGATCTCGAGACGCCAGTATCCGCCAAGCTAAAGCTTGCCCGCAATGCGCGCTATTCGTTCCTGCTCGAGTCCGTCGAGGGTGGTGCGGTGCGTGGGCGCTATTCAATCATCGGGCTGAACCCCGACCTGATCTGGAAGGTCGAAGGCGGAAAAGCATCCGTCAACCGGAAGGCCGGTGTCCGGCCTGAGGGGCCGTTCGAGGCGCTGGACCTGCCGCCTCTTGAATCACTCCGTGCCCTTCTCGCCGAGAGCCGCATCAAGCTGCCGGAGGATGCACCGCCCATGGCGGCTGGCGTTTTCGGCTATATGGGCTATGACATGGTGCGGCTGATGGAAGACTTGCCCGCACCCAACTCCGATACGCTGGGGCTGCCGGATGCGATACTGATCCGGCCGACGATCATGGCGATATTCGACAGCGTGAAGGATGAGGTGACCGTGACCTCTCCCGTCTATGCGGAAACGGGCTTGGGAGCGCGCGTGGCCTATGCGCGGGCGCAAGAGCGGATCAACGAGATCGTGGATGCGCTGGACAGGCCGCTCGATCATCTGGCACTTCGCGGCGAGGATGCGCCGCCAATCCCTGCGCCGCGCTCCAACACATCGCCTGCGGACTACAAGGCGATGGTACTGAAGGCGAAGGACTACATCACGGCAGGCGACATCTTCCAGTGCGTGGTATCCCAACGCTTCGAAACGGACTTCACGCTGCCGCCGTTCTCGCTCTACCGCAGCTTGCGCCGTGTGAACCCCTCGCCATTTCTCTATTTCCTCGATTTCGATACGTTCTCGGTGATCGGCTCCAGTCCCGAAATTCTGGTGCGGGTGCGCGATGGCAAGGTTTCGATCAGGCCGATCGCCGGAACAAGGCGGCGCGGTGCGACGCCCGCCGAGGACCGGGCACTCGCCGCCGAGCTTCTGGCGGACCCCAAGGAACGCGCCGAGCATCTGATGCTGTTGGACCTTGGCCGCAATGACGTGGGCCGCGTGGCGGACATCGGCACCATCAAGGTGACGGACCAGTTCATCCTCGAATACTACTCACAGGTGATGCACATCGTTTCCAACGTCGAGGGCAGGCTCTCGAACAAGTTCGACACCATCGATGCGCTGGTGGCCGGATTTCCTGCGGGCACGGTTTC
>JBKJQU010000168.1:0-9325 GCA_046594995.1 Aestuariivirga sp. | reverse complement strand
AACCAGTGGCCTCGTCATGCAAGTGGGGCCGCCTTCGCCTTTGCGGCAGATGTCGTAGCCCTTGATGACCTCGACCTTGACGCCAGCCGCCCTCATGCGGCGCCCGGTTTCGGGATTGCCTTCAACCATCATGGCGTGACGGGGACCCAAGGCCAGCACGTTGCAGCCCATGGTGTCGAATTCTTCCGCCGGCACTTCCACGAACCTGATGCCGCGGGATTCGAGAAATTCGATCTGGCGGGCGGCCATCAGTGGCGGATAGACGACCGCCAGATCATGATCGAGCGGCGACAGGCAGGACATCAGGTGGAAGACGTCTGAGCGTCCCTTATAGTGCGGCATGTCGAACCATAGGATCTCCACGTCTTCACCTGCAAGTTCGCCCAGCTGGCGGATGCCTTCGAGATTGGTGCGGTAACCTATTCCCGCCAAGAGTGTGTGGCGGTCGATCCATACGAGATCGCCGCCTTCGACCTTGCCTTCGCCGGTGATTTCGCCTGCGAACGGAAAACCAAGCTTTTCAAGTGCCGCGCCGTTCACAGTCGATTCGTTGCGGCGTTGCGGCTTGCCCATGCGGGGTTTCACGAGGCCCCTCGGCGTCACGATGAGCGCATCATGGGTATAGATCGAATCAAGCGTCAGGCCGTCGCCCGCAGGCAGCTTGATGACTTCGGCGCCGGCCGACTTGAGGATGTCCTCGACGACGGCGTATTCCTTTTTCGCGTTTTCCAGATCGGGGCGGGAGTGGAAGTTCAGGTCCTTCCATTCGGAATCGATTTTGAGGTCGCTGGCAAAGGCTGTTGCCACGTCGCGCACGGCGACTGTCTTCAATTGACCCCAGTTGTTGAAGCTGCCGAAATCGAACGTCATTTGCGCCTGATCCTGAATATGAAGGCTCCCGCTGCGCTCGACTGATCGAGAAGCGTGTGGCCCTGCTCGTTGCAGAAGTGGGGCATGTCTATGGCCGACATGGGGTCGGTGGCAATGACCTTCAGCACATGCCCGGATTGCATGGCTTCGAGGCGCTTGCGCGCCTTCAGCACCGGCAGCGGGCAGAGCAGGCCAGAGAGGTCCAGCGTGTTTTCGAAATGATTTTCAGACATGATGGGACTAGAGAGTAGCATCGCAGAAAAGGGAGATACAGCCTTGCCGGAACTTCTGACGAAATTGTCCTTCCAGGGCAAGGTGGAGATATTGCTCGCCAGTCCGGACCGAGACACAGGCCTTGAAAAGCACAGGGTGGAGGCAGCGCGTTTCCAGTTCACTGGAATGGAGGGCGATTGCCATGGAGGCCTTACCCGCAAATCCGACAGCCGGATGCTGAAGCAATACAAGCGCAATACGGAAGTCCGGAATTCACGCCAGGTTTCGATCCTGTCGGTGGAGGAACTTGCGGAGGTCGCGGCACGTATGCAGACCCCCGAGGTGAAACCCGAGTGGGTTGGCGCCAACATGGTGCTCAGCGGCATTCCCGATCTCACGCTGCTGCCGCCATCCACCAGGCTGCAATTTCCTTCCGGCGCCATGATCGTGGTCGATGCGGAAAACCATCCCTGCCGCTATCCCGCCGACATCATCGCGAAGAACCATCCCGAAGCAGCGATGGGCTTTGTGAAGGCGGCCATGCACAAGCGTGGCGTCGTTGGCTGGGTCGAGGCGGAAGGCGTGATCAACACAGGTGATTCCATTACCATCTGGATTCCCCCGCAGCGGACATATTCCCACGCATGAGAATTGTGGGCGTCATCATCGCCGGGGGTACATCCTCCCGCATGGGTGAGGAAAAGGCTCTGGCGATGCTGGGCGGCAAGCCGCTTATCTCCCACATCCTCGCGCGCATCGCACCTCAGGTGACGGCTGTGATTATGAATGCGAATGGCGTTGCGGGCCGCTTCGAGCATTTCGGGCTGACCGTCATTCCCGACCGCCGCGATGACATCGGCACGCCGCTTGCGGGGCTTCATGCAGCTTTGAGCTGGACTCGCGAACAGGGCTTCGACGCAGCACTGACCGTTCCGTCCGATACACCCTTTCTGCCCCGCGATCTCGTGCTGCGGTTGGGAGCGGCGAGCGGAAATGCGGCCATTGCGGCGTCAGGAAGCGAGCAGCACTATCTCACCGGGTTGTGGCCGCATCGGATCCTTGAGAAACTCGAAGAGGCGATCGAGATCCAGCACATGTTTCGCGTGAAGGATTGGGTGAAGACTTGCGGGGTTGCAACGGTTACATGGCCCGATGAGCCGTATGATCCCTTCTTCAACCTCAATACCCGGCAAGACCTTGCGGAAGCGGAGCGCATTGCGGCAGAGTTCGATCCATGAACAGGATCATCGGCGTTGCCGGTTTCAAGAATGCAGGAAAGACCACGCTGGTTGAAAAACTGGTGACTGAACTCACGCGGCGCGGGCATCGGATTTCCACCATCAAGCATGCGCATCATTCATTCGACATCGATCACGAGGGCCGCGACAGTTTCCGCCACCGCAAGGCCGGTGCTTCCGAAGTGGCCGTCGTGTCGCGCCACCGCTGGGCGATCATCCACGAGATGCGGAACGAGGAAGAGCCCACTCTCGAAGACATGCTCGCAAAGCTTGCACCCTGCGACCTTGTCATCGTCGAAGGCTACAAGCGCGATACGCACGACAAGATCGAAGTGCGCAATATCGAGCTCGATCATCCGGAACTTGCGGGCGATGATCCGACCGTCGTCGCCATCGCCGCCAATGGCGCCGTGCCAGATGCGCCCGTGCCGCTGTTTGATCGCGACGATGTTTCCGCACTCGCCACGTTCATCGAAACGCGCACAGGGCTCGCATGACACCACATGATGTTTCGTCCTTCTGGCTTCAGGCCGGGGAACAGCGCTGGTTCACCAGGGATTCGTCATTTGACGGCCAGCTCAAGGTGCGCTTTGGCAAGGCGTGGGCACAAGCCCGTCTCGGTACTTATGACCACTGGGGAGACACACCGGAAGGTGCGCTCGGGCTTGCGATCCTGCTCGACCAGATACCCCGCAACATCCATCGCGGGTCGCCGCTCGCTTTCGCGACGGATGCCCGTGCACTCATGTTGGCCAAGGACTGGATTGGCCAAGGCTATCACTGGAAGCTTCCGGCGCCTCAGGCCACCTGGTTCCTGATGCCCTTCGAGCATTCCGAGTCGATCGACGATCAGTGGCGCTGCGTGTCGTTGTTCCAGAGCCTGGGCCTGAGCGACAAGGTCTACTGGGCGAAGGTGCATCTCGATATCATTGCCAAATTCGGGCGCTTTCCCCATCGCAATCCGGTTCTGGGACGGCGCTCGACGCCGGATGAACTGGACTTCCTCAAGGGCGGAGGTTTTGCGGGCTAGTGTCGGATTCCGTCCTGCCTCGGTCGTTCCGCCTCACCCCTGTTGAATTCCGCTCACTATTGTGCCGGGAATTCGATTTCCGGCCTCAGAGGGACATTTCATGAAAACACATGCGCGCGTGGTCGTCATCGGCGGTGGCGTGGTGGGCGTCGGTACGCTCTATCACCTCGCCAAGAAGGGCTGGAGCGACGTGGTGCTCATCGAGCGCAAGGAGCTCACCTCCGGCTCCACCTGGCATGCGGCCGGCCTTCTGCCGCTGTTCAACATGTCCTACTCGGTTGGCCAGATTCACAAGTACTCGGTGAAGCTCTATGGCGAACTCGAAGCCGAAACCGGCCAGCATGCGGGCTTCTCGAAGGTCTCCAATATCCGTCTCGCCCGCACGGCGGACCGCTGGGACGAGTTCATGTATTACGCGGGCATCGCCGAGACCATCGGCGTCAAGGTCAACATGCTTACGCCAGAACAGGTGAAGGAGATCTGGCCGCTGTGCGAGATTGATGGCATCATCGGCGCGATCCAGCATCCTGACGATGGCTATATCCAGCCCGCCGACTTGACACAGGCGATGGCCAAGGGTGCGCGTACGCGGGGTGCGGAGATCTATCGCAACACGGTTGTCACCGGCATCGAGCAGAAGGCAAATGGCGAGTGGATCGTCAAGACCGACAAGGGCGACATCACCTGCGAACACGTCGTCTCGGCGTCTGGCAACTTCGCGCGCAAGACGGGTGCCATGGTTGGCCTCGACATTCCGGTGATCCCCGTCGAGCACCAATACATCGTCACCGAGCCGCATCCGCTCATCAAGGAGCGTCAGGCCAAGGGCCTGCCTGAAATGGGCGTGCTGCGCGAGGCGGATTCGAGCTGGTACATGCGCGAGGAGAATGGTGGGCTGCTGCTGGGGCCCTACGAGCATGGCGCGCCGTGCTGCTACATGGACGGGCCTTCGGACCACAGCGAGTACGAGCTGTTCCAGGAAGACCTCGACCGGCTGGCACCACATATCGAAACCGCAATCGCGCGCGTTCCGGCCTTTGGCGAAGTGGGCATCAAGAAAGTCTACAACGGCGCCATCGCCTATACGCCCGATGGCTCGCCGATCATCGGGCCTGCATGGGACAAAAAGAATTTCTGGCTGAACGAAGGCCATTCCTTCGGCGTCACCGCCGCGGGCGGCGCAGGCTGGCAGCTGGCCGAATGGATCATCGAGGGCGAACCCTCGATCGACATGATGGGCGTCGATCCCCGCCGCTTCGGTCCCTATGCCACGCGCGGCTATCTCAAGACCAAGAACGAAGAAGCCTATGCCAATGTCTTCACGCCACATTACCCGGATGAAGAGCGTTCTGCCGCGCGTCCGCTGAAGCGCACCCCGGTCTATGACCGCATGAAGGATCTGGGCGCGGTGTTCGGCTCGGTTTATGGCTGGGAGCGCCCGGGCTGGTTCGCGCCCAAGGACTATGCCCTCACTAAGGAAGAGCTGAAGAGCCCCGACGTTCTCACCAACCACAATTATGCTCCGCCCACGGATGATGGACGCATTGTGGAAAAGTGGTCGTTCCGCCGCTCGAACTATTTCAAGTTCGTGGGCGAGGAATGCCGGAATGTGATGAACAATGTCGCGGTGCAGGACATGTCGGCCTTCGCCAAGATGGAGGTGTCGGGTCCCGGTGCGCGTGACTGGCTGGAGTCGATTCTTGCAAACAAGATTCCGAAGAAGATGGGCCGCGTCGCGCTTTGCCACATGCTGACGCCTCGCGGTGGTGTGCGCGCCGAGTTCACGGTCTATGAATGGGCGCCGGGACGCTTCTATCTCGTGTCGGCCGGCGCCTATGAGCGGCATGACCATGATTATTTGCGGAAACTCGCACCCACAGATGGTTCGGTGCGGCTTAACGCCATCACCACGCGCTTCGGCGTTCTGGTTCTGGCTGGTCCCAACTCCCGCAAGGTTCTTTCGAAGCTTACCGATGCGGATCTTTCGAACGAAGCCTTCCCGTGGCTTTCAGGCAAGGAGATCAGCGTTGGCACGACCACCGCGCATGCGCTGCGGGTCAACTTCGTCGGCGAACTCGGCTGGGAATTCCATCATCCGATCGAGCAGCAGGTCGCGCTGTTCGACCATCTGATGAAAGCCGGAAAGGAATTCGGCATCCGCCCCTATGGCATCAAGGCGATGGGCGCCCTGTCGCTCGAGAAGAGTTACCGCCTCGTGCCGCGCGAACTCTCGATCGAGTATTCGGCTTATGAGTCTGGCCTCGACCGTTTCGTACATCCCAACAAGGGTCAGTTCATTGGCCGCGATGCTTTGGTTGATGCCAAGCAGAAGGGCCTCAACTGGAACTTCGTGACCATGGAAGTCCATGGCGTGACGGATGGCGATTCGGATGCGCGCGGTTCCGAGCCGCTTTATGCGAGGGGCCAGCTTATCGGCCGCGCTACCAATGGCGGCTTCGGCTTCCGTGTGAACAAGTCGCTTGCGCTCGGCATGGTGAAACCGGAGCATTCCGCAATCGGTACTGAGCTCGAGATCAAGATCCTTGGCAAGATGTTCAAGGCGACGATCATCCCGGAGAGCCCGTATGATCCGGACAACAAGGCGCTGCGGGCGTAATTGCGCGACTGATAACTCAATGCGTCATGGCCGGGCTTTGTCCCGGCCATCTTCTTTTCCAGACGCAGATGCCCGGCACTTCGGCCGGGTATAACGAGCTTGGAAGTTCTATGCTGTCACGTAGACATTGCCCGCTTCGACAGTCACCGGGAATGTGCGGGCCTTGATATCTGGATCGACGAGCGATGCGCCCGACCTGATGTCGAATTCCCAGCCATGCCAGGCGCAGCGGATGATTTCGTTGTCGCGGCAGGAGATAAATTCTCCACCGCCATCCCATGCCGTCGTTCCACATTGCGGACCTTCGCAAAGCGGCGCGCCTCTGTGCGGGCAGACATTCAGCATCGCGTGAATGTCGTCGCCGACACGGAAGAGGCCAACCGACATCGTCCTGATCCTCACGATGCGCGGATTGCCGGCAAGGACTTCCTCGGCGCGGCAGACAAGATTTTTCTCAGCCATTGACCGTTGTCCTCAAGCTGCCTTGGCCGCACTGGGCCGCGGAATGCGCTTGTAAACCTCCAGCGCGTTGAGGCCGAAGATGTTGGGCTTCCACTCCGGCGGCAGATGCAGCGTGTTGATGTCGTCATAGTCCCAGTGCGGATAGTCAGACGCGAAAAGCAGCGTGTTCTTGCCATCCATCGCCTCAAGGATGGACCAGAGATGCTGGATATTGTCCGGGCGCTCCAGCGGCTGGGTGGAGAAGCGCACGTTGCGGCGGGCGTATTCGGAGGGCAGCATCGTCAACCATGGTGTTTCCTTGCGGAGCGCCTTGTAATCCTGATCAAGCCGCCACAGCACGGTGGGCACCCAGGCCACGCCGCACTCGATGACCACGAAGAACAGCTCGGGATATTTCTCGAAGACGCCATGCGCAATCATCGAGGCCAGATGCGAGATCGCCGGCATGTGGAGGATGGCATGAGTCTCCCAGAAGAAGGTGGTGGGAGCAGGCGCTATGGCATTCCAGTTGATGCCGCCCTGGCCACCCAGGTGGATGGCGAAGGGCAGGCCTACCTCGGCACAGGCCTCATAGATCGGATGATAGAAGGGATCGCCATAGGGCTTCACCGAACCATGCGAAGCCAATACCTGCGCCATGCGGGGATGGTGCCCCAGCCTTCGGATTTCCTTCGCCGCCTGATGCGGGTCCTGCGGGGCGATGACGATCGAGCCCATGAACCGGCTGTCCTTCGAGAGCCAATGGTCGATCTGATAGTCGTTGTAGGCGCTCACCAAGGCGGAGGCGTAGTAGGGGTTGGCCAGCGTCGAAGCTTCCATGGGCTCGTCGCCCGTAAGAATTGCCACGTCGATCCTGTTGGGATCGAGATGCTTTTCCTTCATGATCGCATAGTTGTCGTCCTCGGTCACGGGGCGCACATCCTTCCGCGAAAAGCCATGCGGGTGAAACCACGGGCGGTGGCCATGCGGAAAGGCGCCGACAGGTCCCGTCTTCTCGCCATGCACGAACATGTCCTTCCAGACACCCGAAAGATAGGGCTCGAGGACGGTGGCGCTCGTCCAGTAGTTATGACAGTCGCAATCGACGATGAACATCGGTGGGGCTCCAAGCTTTGTCGACACATGATGCCGCAAATCGAGCAATCGATAAATTGACTTGTATATGGGTTATTGATCGATATTTTCGATTGAATGCAGCTGGACCTGATTGAAACCTTCCTCGATCTGATGGAGTCCCGGAGCTTCAATCTGACCGCCGAACGCCTTGGCATCACGCAATCGACAGTAAGCACGCGCATCCGCTCGCTCGAAAACGAGCTTGGCTCGCGCCTTTTCAGCCGGGGACGTTCAGGCGCCAGTCCAACAGTTGCCGGAAAGCGATTCGAGGAGCATGCCCGTTCGATCAAGGCAAGCTGGGGCCTTGCCCGGCAGGAACTCGGTTCGCTGGACCGGCATGACGGCGCGCTCCGCATCGCCTGCACGGTCAGCCTGGCAGACAGCCTTCTGCCGGACTGGATGGACAGTCTGTTAACTGAAATGCCAAAGCTCGCGCTTCATGTGGAGGCTGACTACTCGCCGCGGATGATCGACGATATCGCTTTCGGCAACCTCGACCTCGGCCTTCTCTACGCACCGCGCTACTTGCCCGAAATCCAGTTCGAGCTCGTACTGAAGCAGCAATTCGTGCTGGTCTCGGGCACCGCCCGACGGATTTCCGAAATTGATGTTTCGACCTATGTCCGCGCGGGCTACACGCCATCGCTCGAAAAGGCGCATTCCGAACTGTTGCCGCTACTCTCCCGGCCCCGGCTTTCAGTTGGCCTCGACATGATCGCGATGGAACGACTTAGGCGGCACGGGGGATCGGCCTACGTGCCGCTCCACGCCTTGGACGGACTTTCAGCAAGCGGGTTGCGGCCTGTCACCGACGCACCGCTCATCGAGCAACCGGTCTATCTCGCCATGCACATCCGGCGGCGTTCGAGCGTTGCAGCGAAAACTGCGGCAAGGTTATTGCGGGCGCTGATTGCCAAGGGCAAGTACGGTAGCTGACGTAAAGCGAATCAGTCAGGAAGCGGGAATGGGCGAAGGTCGGCCGGGGTTTGGCACGGGGATCATCTACGTGCTGGTGGCAACCTTCGGGTGGAGCCTCGCCGGTGTTTTCGTGCGTTTCCTGCCGGGGCTCGACGGCTGGCAGATCAATTGCTGGCGTGGTTTCTGGATGTCGGTTTTCCTGCTCGTCTACCTGGTCGCCGTCTATGGCCGCGGCACGGCGGACAAGTTCAGGGAGATTCCCTTTCCCGCACTTCTTGCGACGGCGATCTTCTTCACAGGCGGGTCCACGCTCTATGTCACGTCGCTGACGCTGGTCGGAACCGCGACGGTTTCGGTGATCGGCGCCCTGTCGCCGATCTTCGCTGGCGTGCTCAGCCCGTATTTCAACAACGAGCGGCCCTCGATTGCCTCATGGCTCGCGGCCTTCATGGCAGTGGGTGGCGTTGGCATCATCGCCTGGGATGGATTCAACGCCGGAAACATGATCGGTATCCTGGTGGCGCTCCTCGTGCCAATTTCCTTTGCCGGCCAGACGGTGACGCTGCGACGCTACCGTGCCTTCGACATGGTGCCCGCGATTTGCATCGGTGGTTTCATCACCTTCATACTTGCAGGCATCATGGGCTATTTCGCTGGTGGCCATGCCGGGGGCGGTTTCGAGGTTCCTCTTGGAAGTGTGCTGCTGCTGGCGCTGATGGGTCCGCTGCAGCTTTCCATTCCGTTGATCTTCTATGCCAAGGGTGCCAAGGCCGTGCCTGCCGTGACGCTTGCGCTCGTCTCCATGCTGGATGTCGTACTCAATCCCTTCTGGACCTGGATCGGCGTTGGCGAGGTGCCATC
>JBKJQU010000166.1:0-4523 GCA_046594995.1 Aestuariivirga sp. | reverse complement strand
CCGGCTGCGGAGTTCGCCGGTCACGCCCGTTATCAGCTCTCCGCGATTGGCATAGATGCGGTCGAGGTTGATCGAGATGCTGACAGGGGGCTGCGTGGCGTCCGATGCCGCGCCATTGCCATTGGCCGCGGCGCCCGATTTGTTGGAGCCGAACATCGATCGGATCAGCGGCCTTGCATCGAAGCTGTCGCCAGTGATCGAGACCGCGGTCGAGTCCTTTGCCGTCTTCACGTTCAGCGCAAAGATGTTCTCATCGCTCAGGCGCACTTCCGTCAACTCCGCCTCGCGCATGCCGCCGCCCTTTGCGTTCAGCGCGATTGCCCCCCTGATCGTGACGCCCGGCCCCTTGATCACCAGGTCCTCGACCCGCCTGCCCTTTTCGCCCTTACCATAATAGGTGAGCTTCGCCGTGGTCTGCGCCGCCGCCGGCCTCACCCAGTTGATCGCCGCGATGCGCATTTCGGCTTCGTCCAGATCGACATCGAGCGCGATCCTGCCCTGTGGGTCGGCCAGATCGTCGATGGTTGCCTTGATCCCGACGGGACCGCGCAGGAAGGTGCCGAAATCGATGCCGATCTTCTTTCTCTGCTCACCATCGAGCTTCGTCTCGATCACCGCCGTCTGCTTCGCCTGCGCACCGGCGGCCTTCGTCCAGACGAGCTTGGCGGGAACACCTGCGATCTTCGCCGGCCCCTGGGCCTTGAACGCCCCCTCGTCCACCGACAGTTCAATTTCGCCCTCGGTCAGATCGATGCCCGGCAGTGCGTCCTTCAGGGTCGCATTCGAGATGTGCGCCTTGGCGTCGACGATGATGCGTTCCTTGGGAACATTCTTGATGAAGGGCACCGAGAGCTTCACTTCAAGCTTTGTGTCGCCCGAGAGTTTCGACGTGTCGAAACCTGTATTGCGAATGAGGTTCAGCACCGGATGCGACAGGTACTCGATCAGGGCGGGCGTCTGAGCCTGCACATTAAGATCGAATTCGCCGATCGTCTCGAGGCCGAGAATTTGCTTTGACGTCATCGTGCTGGAGGCCAGGCGCCCGGTGCGCCCCGATGCCAGCATGACATCGGCCTGATCGACGGAGAGGAAGAAATCATTGTCGATGAGCTTGGCTTCGCCCGTGGCATTCAGCAGGGGCGGAAGGTCTTTCAGGTAACCCGCCGTTACATCCGCCATGCGGAATGCAAGGTTGATCGACTTCGGCGGCAGTTTGCGATCGCGCAGTGCCGCTGCCAGCGCATCGACGGGCAGATTGACCTGGAATTCGCCATCGGTGATGCGGCCATCACGGATGTTCTGGTTCACCCAGTTGCGCGTCTTCGGCGCCATGATGGGTGGCCAGAGCCGTTTCATGAGCGATGCCGAAAGCCCGCGGATGCGGCCGGACAGAAGGATGCCGGCAGATTCCGTTCCGCCGGTGATGGCGCCCCTGATGCGGATGCCGCTATCGCCCGACATGACAAGCAGATCTTCTATGTCGAGGCGTGCTTCCTCGATTGCGGCATTGCCGACAAATTCAATGCGATCCACCGCGACGGGAGACTTGTTCGAGCCTTGCGCATCGATTGCAACATTGCGGGCCTGAAGCGAGATCTTGATCGCCTGAAGGCGGCCCTCTGCATCGCGCACGGGAAACACATTGCCTTTCACCTGCGCGCGCGAACTGCCGACCAGCATCGTCGAATCGGTGATGATGATGCTGCCGGTCACAGGATCATAGTCGGCGCGGAGCGATCCTTCGTCGATGATGATCGGCTCGGCGAGATAGTCCGGCAGGCCCACCTCACCGGCGGACGCACTGAGTTCGGCCGTCGCCTTGGTGATGAGGCCCGCCTCGGTCACTTCCATTTCGACCTGCCCCGCGAGCGGAACCTTGACGCGCGCAAGCTGCGACAAGGCAAAGATTTCATCGGAAATGTTCGAGGGAACAAGGTCGTTCACGCGGAGGCTAACGGAAAACGACCTGGTTTCACGCCGGTAGCTGGCGCTGACATCGGCGTGCCAGGTTCCCTGCTGAGGTCCGTTCGAGACCTCGGCATTCGATGCGACAGCAAAACCATAGGGCATGCGCTGGAACACCAGTTCGGCCTTGGGAATATCCCAAATCGAGTCATTCGCCTCGTCGTAGAAACGAATCTCGGCATCAGCAACGCGGATCGTCTCGATGGAGTTGATCGTGCCCTCGCCGCCCGCGCCGCCACTCAGGATGCGGATGATGCTCGCCATGCCATCGGCGGGTTCGTGGGTGGCATCCTCCGGCGAGTTTTCCTGATCGGTCTTGCCGGAAGGCTCGGCTGGCAGGGCGTCAACCGTGGTGGTTTCGTTCTCGGGCGCCGCCTCGCCAAAGCCCAGTTCCACCTGTCCATCGAGGCCGCGCATGACGCGGATTCGGGGCCCGATCAGTTCCAGCGACGTCGGCTGCAGCTTGCCGGAGAAGATCGCCTGCTCGTTGATGCCAATCGCGGCGCGGGGCGCGCGCGCGATGAGGTTTCCGGCGTCGTCCTTCAATTCGATGTTGCGCAGGCGGAAATGCGGAACCCCGTGTTCACCGGAGCGTTCGACCAAGGCGCCGCCAATGGTGACCGACATGCCGGTCAGGTTGCTGTTCACTTGCTCCTGGATGGTTTCGGTCATGAAATCCAGCGCCACCGGACCATTAGCCAGCCGCACATAGAAGGCGGCCCCTGCAAGCAACAGCACCGTCAGGACCGACATCAGGCTGTAAGCGGTTATCTTGATCAGCCGCCGCACCAGCAATCCCGTTCCACTGTCATAACACCGTCAATCATCTGCCATCCAAAACACACTGATGCAATGGGCCTGCATTCCGTACCCGGGCCAAGCGACCCTTTCGCCACCAAAGATAGGCCAAAGCGTGGCCAAGTGCTTGACGGCAATAAGGCATCCTCGAATTCGTGCGCGTGATCGACACGTGCCACGGTTGCAAATTGGCCTCGCCAGAGCAATTCGCCATGACATCACCACAGGACCACTATAGCCTTCTGCTGATTCCGGCCAACTGGACCAAATAAGGACAACACGGGCATGTTTTTCCGCAAGCAGAAGCCAGTTGGCAACGACAACCGCCCCGTGGTCAACCAACCGACCCATATCGGTGCCGATTCTGTCATTGAAGGGAACATATCCTCCGATGGGGAAATCCATGTCGAAGGAACGCTGCGCGGTATGCTGAAGGCCCGGATCTGTATCGTGGCCGCCAGCGGCACCATCGACGGCGAGGTGAATGCCGACGACATCATCGTCCGTGGCCGGGTGGTCGGACCATTGCATGGCGATCATGTTCACCTGCAGGACGGCGCCTGGGTGCAGGGCGATATCACGAGTGCGACGATTGCCATCGACACCGGCGCGCGCCTCAGCGGGGCCGTGTGGCAGGTGAACGGCGCACACGAGGCAGAAGCGCCCGCCCCCCGCAACTCGCCGGCAATCGGCTATCAGGAGCCGCCGCAGCTGTTTGGCGACTCGCTCTGGGGCAACCGGCAGGACGAAGAGTTCAGGCCGCTGAAGACCGTGAAGCCGCGCGCCTCCAACGGCAGAAGCTAGACCACTCCTTCATCCTCGATATCGAGCATGCGGCCGCAGGCCTTGCAATGCACGGCATCGCGCTCGTGGCGGAGCAGCCCGCAATCCGGGCAACGGTGCTGCACTTTCTCGGGCCGCAGCATGACCTGGACAAGACGCAGGAATAACGACACGCCGAAGATCATGATGACGACGGCAGTCATCCGGCCCACAGTTCCCTGTAACACGATGTCGCCAAAGCCCGTAGTGGTGAGCGCCGTTATGGTGAAATAGAGCGCATCCGCATAATTCCTGATTTCGTCGTTGGTGTAGCGCTGCGTCTCGTAGACAAAGGCTGTCATCACGAAAATGAAGACGCAGAGATTGAGGGCCGACAGCGTCAGCTCCTCATGGAGGCGGAACCACTTGAAGTCCTGTCTCAAGCGCTTCAGCAGCTCGTATGAACGCAGCAGGCGGAGAACCCGGGCCACCCGCAGGAAGGCCAGCCCCTCGCCCACGATGGGCGCCAGCAACGAAATGATGACGACGATATCCACGATGCCGAAAGGGTGGAGCACCGCCCTGAGGCGGCTGGGTGCAATCCACAGGCGGGCGAGAAAGTCGGCGACAATCACCACGCCGATGACGGCATCCAGTATTTCCGTTCCCCTGGATTGGAGAAAGGACGATGCGATAAGGAAGAGGATTGTCACGACATCGAAGATCAGCAGCGCATATCGGAAACGGTGGGCGCGTAAGGTTTCGCCCTCGTAAAGCTCAGCTATCGTCTCGTTGAGGGAATGTTTCTTTTCAACTGTCATGCTCAATTACTAGGTGATCGCAAGATGCCAGTCGAGTCTGGACCGGACGTGTGGCCCGGCTATAGTCGCGCCTATACACAAGGGAGTTGCCTCATGCCGGAGGGATACTGGATCGCTCACGTCACCGTCACCGATCCTGAACAGTACAAGCTTTATGCCGGGGCGACGCCCGAGGCC
>JBKJQU010000148.1:0-9619 GCA_046594995.1 Aestuariivirga sp. | reverse complement strand
GGGTGAACCCAAGGCCTGGGTCATGGCGATCACGTCCATTGCCGCCTACACCGTGCCTTCGGCCTATATCGCCAGCGTGTTCACGGTGGGAGTGGTCAATGCGCCATCGATGAGCTGCTGGACGCTGTTCGGCACGGCGCTGCGCCGCTTCATGAGCAACCCGAAGCTGGTGCGCTGGTTCAATATCGCGATGGCTCTGCTGCTGGTGGCGTCGCTGGCGCCGCTGTTCAGGGGGCACTGACGGCGCTCATAGTCCCTCCATACCGGAGGGACTAGCCATGGTGTACTCGCGACTTATGAGAGCTAGAAACTCCACTCCTTGGCCTTGGCCACGATGAAATCGCGGAAGACGGTGACGCGCTTTGTTTCCTTCAGCTCCTCGGGATAGACGAAGTAGGTGTCGAACTCCGGCGTCTCGACCGGAAGGTCGATCTGCACGAGGCCAGACTCTTCCGGAACGATGTAGTCGGCAAGGGACGCGATGCCCATGCCGGCCTGCACCGCGCGGCGAAGCCCATAGGCATTGTTGACGCGGAAGGTGACGGGGCGGGGATCGCCCTCGGGACGGCCAACACCTTCCAGCCAGTTGATGGTGGTGAGGTAGGTGGGGGTCTGGCCGAAGGTGAGGATCTTGTGCTTGTCGAGCTCCTCGATCGATTTTGGAATGCCGTGCTTCTTGATGTAGTCGGCGGAGGCATAGATGTGATGATGCACGGTGAAGAGCTTGCGCTGGATGAGATCGGGCTGCGTCGGCCGCCTCAGCCGGATGGCAACGTCGGCCTCGCGCATCGAGAGATCGAGTTCGCGATCATCGAGGAGCAGCGTGACGTTGATCTGCGGATAGATTTCCGAGAATTCGCGAAGCCGGGGCGTGAGCCACACAGAGCCCAGGCCAACCGTCGTGGTGATGCGGAGTTCACCCGATGGCTTCTCTTTTGAATCCATCAGGCGCGTTTGCGCGGCGGTGAGCTTGGTGAACACCTCATGCGCCGTGCGGTAGAGCATCTCGCCCTGCTCGGTGAGGATGAGGCCCCGCGCGTGGCGGTGGAAAAGGGGCACGTTCAACGCGTCTTCCAGCGCGCTGATCTGGCGGCTGACGGCGGACTGCGAAAGCCCCAGATCATGGCCCGCGTGGGTGAAGCTTCCGGCATCGGCAACGGCGTGGAAAATCCTGAGCTTGTCCCAGTCCATCGCATTATTCAGCGGCATGGCGCATCTCCGTTCTCGTGTGAAGCCAGCGTTCGGCTTCCAGTGCGGCCATGCAGCCCATGCCGGCGGCCGTCACGGCCTGCCTGTAGATATCGTCCGTCACGTCGCCTGCCGCATAGACGCCTTCGATGGCCGTCTGCGTGGAGCGCGGTTCGGTGATCAAGTAGCCGCCCTGCTTGAAGGGAAGCTGGTCCTTGAAAAGTTCTGTGGCCGGGCTGTGGCCGATGGCGATGAAGATGCCGTCGGCGGCCAGGTCTTCGGTGGCGCCGGTCTTGACGTTCCTGATGCGCGCATGGGTAACGCTCTTGGGATTGTCCGTACCCAGAACATCGGCCAGTGCGGAATCCCACATCACCTTGATCTTGGGATGCGCGAAGAGGCGGTTTTGCAGGATGCGCTCGGCCTTGAACGCGTTGCGGCGGTGAACGACGATCACTTCGCTGGCGAAGTTCGTCAGGAACAAGGCTTCCTCGACCGCCGTGTTGCCGCCGCCGACCACCACGACGCGCTTGTTGCGGTAGAAGAAGCCATCGCATGTGGCGCAGGCCGAAACGCCAAAGCCGCGGAAAGCCTGTTCTGATGGAAGGTCCAGCCACTTGGCTTGCGCGCCCGTGCAGATGATCAAGGCATCGCAGGTGTATTCGGTGCCGCTGTCGCCTTTGAGCCAGATCGGCTTGTCCTTCAGGCGCACTTCGGTGATCGTGTCCGACACGATTTCGGTGCCGACGTGCACGGCCTGGGCCTGCATCTGCTCCATGAGCCATGGGCCCTGGACCACATCGGCGAAACCCGGATAATTCTCGACATCGGTGGTGATGGTGAGCTGGCCGCCGGGCTGGATGCCCTGTACCAGCAGGGGCTTCATCATGGCGCGGGCGGCATAGATGGCGGCAGTATAACCGGCGGGACCCGATCCGAGGATCAGGACCCGGGCATGGCGGGCGGACATGGCGGACTCCAGTTTGCTATGAAGAAATAACATAGCTCATATTGTGAAATCGACAAGGCCAGTACAAGCTGTTGTGAACAGGCCGCTTCAGGCGCGTTTCTGGTATGGCAGAACCGCAGGTGCAGCCAGCAGGTTCAGCATCACATCCTTGAGGTTGTGGACGGCCAGATCCGCCGTTGCCTGCACAAAGGGCAGGGGCTTTCCGAACAGGTAACCCTGCAGATACCCGCAGCCTTCGGCGCGGAGCTTGGCGAACTGGGCTTCGGTTTCAACACCTTCCGCCACAACGGCAATGCCGAGGTCGTCCGCCAGCTTCACGATGGCCCGGATGATCGCAAGGTTGGCGGGCCTGGTTTCCATTCCGGCAACAAAAGACCGGTCGATCTTCACTTTCGAAAAGGCATAGCGCTGGAGATAGCTGAGCGAGGAATAGCCGGTGCCGAAATCATCGAGGGCCAGCTGTACGCCAAGCGCCAGCAACTCGTCGATGACGCGGGTGGCAACGCTTTCGCTCGACAGGATCACAGTTTCAGTGACTTCCAGCGTGAGGCGCGAAGGCGAAAGGCCCGTTTCGGCAAGCGCGTCTCGCACCACCTGGACGATACCGGAGGAGCGGAACTGGCTGGGCGAGACGTTGACGGCAACGCTGATACGATCCGGCAGGAGTGCGGCCTGGCGGCAGGCACGGCGGATGGCCCAGTCACCCAGTTCCTTCATGATGCCCGCGTCTTCCGCCACCTGGATGAAGTGAGCGGGCTGGAGGAAGCCGCGGTGCGGATGGTTCCAGCGCATGAGAGCTTCATATCCGGCAGTTGCCGATGACCGGGCCTCGACGATGGGCTGGTAATAGAGTTCGAGTTCGTCTGAGGCAATGGCCTCACGCAGTTCCTTCTCGAGAGACAGGCGAAGCTGAAGCCTGGTCTTCATGCTGCGGTCGAACATGCATGAGCCGTTGCGGCCATTGGCCTTGGCGCGGTAGAGCGCCATGTCGGCATGGCTCAGAAGCTCGGTGGTATCGGCAGCGTGCGCGGGGTAGCAGGCAACACCGACGCTTGCGCCGATGACCGCGCTGTGGCCGTCGATCTCGACCGGGGCTTTCAGTGTGCGGACGATTTCAACCGCGGTGAAGTCGGCCTTGATGGCCGCTGCATTGCCGGTGATGAGCACGGCGAACTCATCGCCGCCCAAGCGCGCGACGGTGGCGGCGGGACCTGCGACGGTTCGGAGCCGCGCCGCGACGGTTTTCAGGACGTGATCGCCGGCGCCATGGCCGAGGAGGTCGTTCACCTCCTTGAATTTGTCGAGGTCTATCGTGAAAAGCACACAGACGCTTCCGGCATTGCGCGTGAGGGCGTTCAGCGTGTTAAGGAAATGGAAGCGGCTGGCGGCGCCGGTCAACTGGTCGGTGTTGGCCTGACGCTCTATTGCGGCAAGACCCTGAACGCGCTCGGTCGCGTCCTGGATGGTGCCTTCGATGTAGATGGGATGGCCCGCAGCATCGCGCACATACCATGCGTTCTCGGTGATCCAGAAGGTTTCGCGGGTTCGGTGGCGGTAGACCTCGGACACGAAGTCGCGGACGCCGCCAGGCGATTTCATCAGGCGGTGAAATTCCGTGGCGCGGCCGGGTTCCACATACCAGTTGCTGGGCGAAGCGGCGGCGGCCGCCAGGAACTCGTCTTCGGTGGCATAGCCATTCAGAAGGGACAGCGCGCGGTTGGCGCGCACGGGTGTTCCGTCCGCCCTGTCGCGGTAGATGCCGCAGACGGCGTTGTCGAAGAGGCTGGCATAGCCGGTCTCGGCCTCAAAGAGCGCGCGGGCGCCATCGGCTTCGCCGGGTTTGATCTCCGCAGTGAGGAGCGTGAACCCGCCCTGGAGTGGCCTTGCCGAGAGGGCCACGGCAGCACCTGACGGCGTTTCCATGATCGCGCCGGAACCGGCTTCATCGAGCGCGACAGGCTTCAGGTGCGGGAGGTGGCTGTCTCCGTTTTCAAGACTGAATATTTCGCGGGCCACTGCGTTGGCAAAACAAATCCCGCCGCCTTTGTCCAGCAGCACCATCCCCAACTTCAACGGTTCCAGCATGGCAGATAGGCTGGCCGGCAGACTTGAAGACTGTGATGGATGAGATGTCATCAGGGAAGCGGTTAGCCGTGTTGGATCGATGTCCAAATTGACTGGTGCAAGTTAAATTGCCGTTATGTCGTCTTTTGAACAGTTTTGCCTGCCGGGGCATTTCCATCTTCACGCCCCCGCGAATGAGTTCTAGTGTCGGACAATGAGGGACGCGGCAGAACTCGACACGACGGACTGGAAGATTCTGCGCGAACTCCAGCGCAATGGCCGCATTACCAATGTCGAACTCGCAGGCCGTGTGGGCCTATCTCCGCCACCTTGCCTGAGGCGGGTGCAGGCACTGGAGAAATCCGGCATTATCAAGGGCTACCGCGCGCTGCTCGATGCCGAGGCGCTGGGCTTCGACGTGCGGATGTTCGCCTTCGTGGGGCTGAAGCGGCAATCGGATACCGAACTCAGGGGTTTCCAGGCGCTGGCGGCACAGTGGCCGCTGGTGCGCGAGGCCTATGCCATTTCGGGGGAGGCGGATTTCCTGCTGAAATGCGTGGCAAGGGATTTGACATCGCTGCAGGATTTCATCATCCGGGACCTGACCTCGGCGCCCAACGTCGAGAACGTCAAGACCATGCTGATCCTCCGCGTGGCGAAATATGAGCCCGGAGTTCCGATCCCGTGACTGCAGTGCCATCATCAACCACGAGGTCCGGCTGGTTCAGCCTGATTTCGGCAACGCTCACCGCCGTGGTCGTGGGGTTCGCGTCGACGATCCTCATCATCATGGAAGCGGCGCGCGCGGTGGGGGCGACGCCTTCGCAGCAGGCTTCCTGGGCGGCGGCACTCTGTATCGGCATGGCGGTCACCTCGTTCATCCTGTCGTGGCGCTACCGGATGCCGATGATCACCGCATGGTCGACGCCGGGGGCGGTGCTGATTGCGACCAGTGCGGGAGGTGTCAGCTATTCCGATGCGCTGGGCACCTTCGTGGTGGCGGGACTGCTGATGGTGGTGGCGGGCCTCATCAAGCCTTTGGAAAAAGCCATCGAGAAAATTCCCGCGCCTATTGCCGCCGCCATGCTGGCGGGCGTGCTGCTGCGCTATACGCTGGGCGTTCCTGGTGCTGCGATGGCGATGCCGCTGTTCGTGCTGCCGCTGATCGTGGTGTTTTTCGTACTTCGGGCGATAAGGCCGCTCTTCGCCGTGCCGGTGATCGTGGTGCTGGGCGTGGCGATGGCGGGTTTCAGCGGCAGCTTTTCCGGCAATTGCTGCGACATCGGGGTGACGGCGCTGGAATGGACGACGCCCACATTCAACTGGCAGGTGATGCTGTCGATCGGCGTGCCGCTCTTCCTCGTCACCATGGCCTCGCAAAATCTTCCGGGCTTTGCCGTGCTGCGGGCCAGTGGATATCAACCGCCGGTGCAGCCCGCCTTGCTGGTGACGGGCGCTGCATCCGCCATCCTCGCACCTTTTGGCGGCTTTGCCATTAACATGGCGGCGATCACGGCCTCGATCGTGACAGGACCGGACTGCCATCCTGATCCCAACAAGCGCTGGCTGGTGGCCTGGCCTTATCTCGTTCTTTACGGGCTCATCGGGTTGATGGCGGCAAGCTTCGTTCAGGTGCTGGGCGCGCTGCCGAAGGAACTGATCATGGCGATTGCGGGGCTGGCGCTGTTCTCGCCGCTGATGGGCGGCATCACCGCGATGATGAAAAACCCGAAGGATATCGAGAGCGCGCTGGTGACGTTCCTCGTCACCGCATCAGGCCTCACCATTGCGAGTGTGGGTTCCGCCTTCTGGGGGCTGATGGCGGGACTGGTGCTGTTCGGGGCGCAGCATGTGCGAGCTGCGCGCACCAAAGCTTAAGGAACTCCAGCGCCATCAGGCCGTTCCGCTCCCCATGTAATCAGGGAGACGAGCGATATGGCCGACAAGCGTGAATTGCAGGAGAAGTTCTGGAAGGCCCTCAAGTCTGACATGACGATGATGCTGGGCCTTGTCGGCGTCGAGGAAAGCCATGCCCTGCCGATGACGGCGCAGCTTGAGAACGACAACAAGGGGCCGATCTGGTTCTTCACCTCAAAAGACAACAGCCTGGCCCAGAACCTCAAGCGCAACGGCCGCGCGTTTGCCACCTTTGCCTCCAAGGGGCACGACCTGTTCGCGACCGTGCATGGGCAGCTCACGGTCGACACCGACCCGGACACCATCGACCGCTTGTGGAACCCCTTCGTGGCGGCCTGGTATGAAGGCGGCAAGGATGATCCGGAGCTGGTTCTGCTGCGCTTCGACGCGGAGAAGGCCGAGATCTGGCTGAATGCCAACAGCATTTTCGCCGGCATCAAGATGCTCTTCGGCTCGGACCCCAAGAAGGACTACAAGGACAAGGTTGCAGAGGTGAAGCTGCGATAGCCGATCTGGCGGCACTTGCCTCGCGTAATGGGACCATGCGAAACATCCTCAGCTTCCTGTTCCTGATCCTTTTTGCGAGTTCTCCCGCCATGGCTGCTGACAAGACCGCCTATGACTTCACGCTGACCGGAATCGACGGCAAGCCGCTGCCGCTGTCGCAGTTCAAGGGTCATCCGGTACTTGTCGTCAACACGGCTTCAGAATGCGGATACACGCCGCAATACGAGGGGCTGGAAAAACTCTGGCAGGCCTACCGGGACAAGGGCCTGGTCATCGTCGGCGTTCCGTCCAACGACTTTGGCGGGCAGGAGCCCGGCACGGCGGTCGAAATCGCAAGTTTCTGCAAGATCAATTATGGCGTGACCTTTCCGCTGGCCGACAAGACGGTGGTGAAAGGCGCTGGCGCCCATCCATTCTACCTATGGGCGGCAGAACAGGCAGGCGCCGATGGCGTGCCGAAGTGGAACTTCCATAAATACCTGATCGATGCCGATGGTGCGTTTGCTGGCTGGTTTTCGACCCAGGCCAAGCCGACTGGCCCCAAGATCACCGCAGCGGTGGAAAAGGCGCTGGCAGCGCGGTAAAGACCAGTCCATCCGAATTTGGCTGCGGTGTCACCTTGTGAACGTCATCTTCCCGGGATATCTGATGCAGCATGTTTGCTGCCCGGGAAAAACCGCCGCTCTACAAAAGACTGAAAGAGTTCTTCTGGCCTTCCATGGGCATGAGGCGCACCTGGAACTATCGCATGCACCGCATGGCACGGATGGATGCGAGCCCGCATACGCTGTCGATGGGTTTTGCAGCCGGGGCGTTCGCCTCATTCACGCCGTTCGTCGGGGTGCACTTCGTTCTGGCGCTGGTCGTAGCCTATGTGCTGCGCGGTAACCTCATCACGTCGGCAATTGGCACGGTGGTTGGAAATCCCGTCACTTTCCCTTTCATCTGGATTGCCAGCTACAACATGGGTGCCGTAATGCTCGGGCTGTCGGCCAAGGAGCATGTCAGCCTTCATACGGACCCTTCCGTGGGGCTGTTTTCAGATGGTCCCATTGCTTTTGCGGAGATGCTTTGGCGAAGCGCCGAGCCGGTGATCTGGCCCATGGTGCTGGGCGGTCTGCCGCTGGGCCTTCTCTGCGGCGCCATTTGCTACATGCTGGTCTATGGCAGCCTCAACCGGTTCAGGGCAGGGCGGGTTGCGCGGTCTTCCGACCAGCGTTCCTCGATCACGTCATGAAAGCACCGCGGGCCTTTGGTCCGCGGAGCTTGTGTTTCCAGCTATCGCCGGTCGGATCGACGCCTAGATTGCCATGGCTGCGGCGATTTCGGCTGCCAGATCCTCGGCGGTCTTGCCTGACGCGGTGAGACTGGTTGCAAGTTCAAGATTGGTGGCCATCAACCTGGCGTTGACCGTACCTATGACATCGGCCGTAAGAGGCTTGTTGGCCGCGGCCGCCAGAGCGGCGGCAACCTCTTCAATGGTCGGCGCTACTTGCCCTGCAACAGGCGAAAGGTATCCGCCCAGGAGGCCGGCATAGACTTTCGCGACCTGGCCGATTGAAGACTTCGGTGATGCCTTGGTCAAGGCGACGGGCGATGCATGAAGAAAGCCATTGAGCTTGCCAAACTTGCTGGCCATTGCGCCGTTGTTGGTCTTGATCTTATCGGTGCGGGCTACGCTGCCGTTGTTGGTGGTGCCATTACCGGCGCTGCTGTTGCCACCGCCAGCATTTCCACTGTTGCCATTGCCGTTGCCGCCCTTTACAGCAAAGACTGGCGTACCCGCGACTGAAATGCCGAGCAGTACGATTGCAGAGTATTTTGCGAACTTGCGCACGCCAAGATTGATCATCGATGAGGTCCTTTGTTCAAACGTGCCATCATGGCCGAACTTATCACTTCAATATCACAGACAGTAAAGATGAAGGACCAGCATAATACCAGATTGCCGCCCGCTGGACAGCATTTCTATTACAATCAATCGTTGAAAACGAAAGGGCTCAGAGCCACGTGACCTTGGCGATTTCGTAGGACTTTCCGCCACCGGGTGTGTTCACCTCGACCGATTCGCCCATCTTCTTGCCGATGATGGCGCGGGCGATGGGGGAGGACACGGAGATCTTTCCCTTCTTCACGTCGGCCTCGAATTCGCCGACGATCTGGTAGGAGGTCTTGTCGTCTGTTTCCTGGTCGATCAGCGTCACCCTGGCGCCGAACATGACAGTATCGCCCGACAGCTTGGTGATGTCGATGATCTCGGCGCGCGAGAGCTTGTCCTCAAGCTCGGCAACGCGGGCTTCAGTCCAGCCCTGCTGTTCCTTGGCGGCATGATATTCGGCGTTCTCGGACAGGTCGCCGTGGGAGCGGGCTTCCTCGATAGCCTTGATGATACGCGGGCGCTCCACGGACTTGAGGTGCTTCACCTCGTCCACCATGGCGGCATGGCCTTCAGCAGTCATCGGCACTTTTTCCATCGGTTTCGTCCAGTCTTGTCCAGTTCTCTGCAGTTCTTCATGGCCCAAAAGGCCCGAAGATGAACGCTTGTCCGTGTTGCGGAAAAACGACACCCGGCCATACGAATGAACGCATGCTGCCGGGCGAAGCATCAAGATGGATCAAAATCGGGCAAAATTCAAGGGGGAGGGGTCCGGATGCTGAAAACCGCTCCTGGCGTCATGCTGTTGCGTTGTTGCGAGATGATGCCTTGCGGTTCTGCGGGAGATACGCAAGTGAGGAGTATGGCAAATCGCTTCAGTCTGTTCGTCACCATTCCTCTGATCATCGCGGCTTGTGCTGCAGTTGCTGCCGGGGCGTTTTTCGCCGTGGGACCCGAGCGCGTGTGGGAGCGTTTCGGTCCGGCCGACCTGGGGGAGGTTGATTTCGCAAAACTGCAGCGGCGCGATATGCCCAATGATGCTTTGGCGTGCCGTGCGGAATTCTGTGCCGCGAAGGCTGACATCGAAGCGCCGGTGT
>JBKJQU010000086.1:0-3673 GCA_046594995.1 Aestuariivirga sp. | reverse complement strand
TCAGAGACGGCTTCCACGGAACTCTGCGCCACATCGGCCATGGAAGAACCAAGCGCTTCGGCCCCATGCAACATGGATCTGCCAACCTTGCCTGCTCCTCTGGCCAGTGAACCGGCGACCGAACCCGGAGCACGGCTGGTCATGGCCTCGCCAAGACTGGTCTTGCCGCCGCCCGTGAACATCCACAGGATACCCATGCCGATCAGGGCTGCGGGCAGCGGATTGTCCCGCACCGCATCGGTCAGGTCACCCAGGAAGTCACGGCGCTGGGCATAGCCGGAATTCCGCGAGCCAGCCTCAGAAAGGGGGCGGTCGAAATGGCTCTTCAATCCAATGGTGTCGGTCATGTCAGAAATGTTCCCTTGCAGTGGCGGCATCCTGCTGGAGCTGCCCGATTATGCGGCGTGGAACGAGGGCATTTCCCTTGAGACGCTGGATGCCACTCCAGGCCACGATCCCGGCAATCGCCAGGCCGAGAAACCCCGACAGCAAACAGGCAAGAGACGCCCGCATGCCGAGTTCCATCATCAGCGCTGCCAGCGCCATGAGCAGCAAAGCGATGCTGGGGATGGCAAGCAAGCCGCCGCCTGCGATCATCGCCGCGCCGCGGCCCGCGATCTGGCTCTTGTCAAGCAATTCGGCGCGGGCAAGTGCGAACTCGCTGCGAATAAGCCGCGAAAACTGCTGGAGCGCATCCGAAAACAGGCCGGAAAACGGCTTGTTGTCTGAAGCGCCATCGTTGGGGATTGTGGACATCCTGACCTCACAAATCTGATGGCGGGATCGGCGATGCCGGGAAGCGCTCGCCAAAATCGCCGTAGCGCGCCATGCCGGATGCCACCCGCGGTGCTCTCATGCCGGCACTGGATCTTGCCACGCCGCTGGAAGAACTTTTGAGGAAGCGGACCGCGGCAAAACCTGCCAGGAATGTGGCTCCGAGGAATGCCGTCGGCTGCTGCCGTGCAAAAGACTGAAGCTCGGAAACAATCTGGCCGACATCGCGCCGGCGCACCGCGTCCGACATGTTGTCCATCTTGTCTGCGGCATAGCGGATATACTCCGCAGCCTGCGGAACCGGGCCTTCGAACTCGCCCGCGGCACGGCGTACAGCGCCTGCGATGCTGCCCACAAAGTCTGCACCGGCCATCTTCTGCTGCTCGGCAGTGTCGATCAGCTTCTCGCTGGCCCGCGAAATCAAATCTTTTTCCGAACCGGTGGCGTTGCTGTCACTGGCGATGCCACCGGCAAATGATGAGCCCATTTCTCCCGAAAAAGCCCCGGCATCCTGGATGGAGCCGCTGACGCCTGGCCGGTTCTCGCCCATGTTCTCGCCCATGTTGGTGGAGGATATGTTCGTGGAGGATTTGCCTTGGTGCGGTACGTTAGCCATTGTCGCTCTCCGGATTGATGATTTTCTGTTTGCGTAAAGGGCGGTTGCCTGTGGATGTGGATCGTTGGCTTTCAACGGCACTGGCAGCCTTGTCGATGACGGCGCCGGCCTGCTCTACGGCCGTTTTCACCGCGCCACGTGCCGTATCGGGGGTCAAGCCCTGTGCCCTCGTCTGCGCGGCAACATCCTCATAAACTTCGCCAGCCGCCGTCTGCAGGGCTTCGGCTCCGTCTTCGGCAATGGTCTTGGCGCGTTTCCTGATGTCGTCGCTGGCGCTGCCCATCAGACGGTTCTCCGCGCGTGTCGCGGGGAGAGACGATGCCAACAGGCCGCCGATTGCGAAGACAAGCCCGCCGACCAGCAAGGGATGGCGCTCGACCGTTTCCGTCAGGGAATTGCGAGCGCGGTCCAGTCCGTCCGCTGCTTGCCGCGATAAGTCCGAGGCGGTTCCGGTGACCGTCGCGGCGGCGTCGCTCGCCATTTCGCGAACGGAATCGACCTTTTCCCCAACAGCGTCTGTCACGCGTGAAGTCATTACTCCGGCGTTATACTGGGTGTCCTCGATGACATCCGTCGCCTTCTCGCTGATCGATCTCGCAAGCCCCGATGCTCTTTCACTCAAAGATGGTCCATCACCTGACGCAGCTTGCCGCGCCCAAGCATGATCGGAACCTGAACCGCCGGAGCCGCGCCGCGACATCGCAAGGCCTGCCCCGATCAGCAAGATGGGCGCAGGGATATTGCTGACGATACGCCACAGAGGAAGCGCAAGGCCCGCCGCCACGGCCACAGCGGCCAGGGGATTGTCCCGCGCTTTTTCCTCGACGGCCCCCAGGAACTGCTGGCCGGTCTGCCGCGCATAGTTCTTTGCGTCCCGCTTGAGGGTATCTGGACTGACTCGGTTCTGCAATGCATCAACCGTCTGCGCAAGCTCGGCTCGCGATGATTCCGCCTGCCGCTCGAGATCGGATAATGAACTGCCATTGCCATTGCTGTAGTGCGCCATTGCCCGATGCTCCGATCAAATGAACCTGTATGCGGTTCAGAACGGAAGAGCGGTTGCTTTGTTCCTGAGTTCGGAAGTAGCAGGTTTGCTGCTGCAAAATGTGCCACCGGGCAACCTCGTCGCGTGGCTATCCGGCTGCTGCGCTGCACCGGCGCCATGCATGCCGAAGCAATGCCTGACGGTAACATTGACTCCGCAGTCGGGCTGTATAAGCTTGTAAGCTCATGCGATAATTGTGACAGGAACCGCGCCCGTTTAGCAAAATGCATGGATTTTTGAACCAGTTACACGCGCGCGGAGTGATCACGGTGGAACAGTTCGCGCAGCTCGACAGCCTCGTTGAGGGTGGCGGCGATAGCGTCGTAAGGCTGTTGTACAAGCATGGCGCCGTCGACCAGCAAGTGCTTGCGAGCGAGTTGTCAGCGCATTTTCAAATTCCGCTCGTCAGCGATGAATGGCCGGAGACCATGGTGCTGGAGGATGTCATCTCCTCACGCTTTCTGCGCGAGCATCACATTCTGCCGCTTCGTGCTGACGATCATAATATTTCGGTGGCGATCAGCGATCCGGCGGACACAGCCGCAATCGATGCGATCCGGGTCGCCAGTGAACGCAGGGTGGACTTGCGGATTGCGACGGAAAATCAGATTTTATCGCAGCTTGAACGGCTGCTTGACCAGGCTGGGGTAGCAGAAAAGAGCATTGATACGGCTGCCAATCCGGCCAGCGACGATGAACAGCATCTTCGCGATCTGGCCCTTGATGCACCGGTCATTGATCTGGTCAACCGGTTGTTCCGCGAGGCTGCGGCTTCACGCGCAACCGATCTCCACATTGAACCGGCCAAGAACCGGGTGATCGTACGCAAGCGGGTGGATGGATTGTTGCAGGATGCGGGATCCCTGTCGCCCGACATCGGTCGGGCGGCAGTGTCGCGCATCAAAATCCTGACGCAGCTGAATATCGCAGAGCGGCGGTTGCCGCAGGATGGGCGGGCGAGGATCAGGGGAGGCGACCGCGAATATGATATCCGTGTTGCCACGATGCCGACGGTCCACGGCGAGAGTATCGCGATACGGTTTTTGAGCGCGACGAACGCTCTCCCGAAGATCAGCACGCTTGGTCTCGTCCCGCGCGATCTGCGCGCACTTGAGGAGCAGTCTTCGCACGCACACGGGCTGATCGTCGTGACGGGGCCAACCGGCAGCGGCAAGACCACGACGCTGGCGGCCGTGCTGAATTTTCTGAATAGTCCGACGCGCAAGATTTTGACGATC